>CAZOPY010000001.1:0-39649 GCA_964581945.1 uncultured Gammaproteobacteria bacterium
GTCGGCGCCACGGCGAACCCGGCGCCCTATTTCCTGATCAACGACGGGACGGGCGATGCCAACTTCCAGGACATCACCATCCGCAAGGAAGACGGGACCACCTGGATGGGTCCGGAAGAACTCGACACGGCCGGTGACGACACCAGCCAGGAACTCGAATACACGGACACGCAGGACATGCAGGCCGGCGACTCGCTCGACCTCATGATCACGACGGACGTTGACTCGGCGGCGGTCGCCGGGAACGCGGTGCGTGCGACCATCGAGACCAACCAGACCGATGCCGAAGACATTAACGGCGATTCGCTTGACCCGGACACGGACATCGTGCCGAGCGCGGACATCGTGGGGAACGACTTCACGCTGACCAACAGCTCGCTCGACGTGTCTCTCTCGAGCCCGCCGTCTTCCGGAACCTTCGTGAAGGGCGCCACCAACGTTGACGTTGTGGGTTTCTCCTTCCAGGCCGGCAATGCGTCGGACATCACGATCACGGAAGCGGTCTTCTCCGCTCAGGGCGGCGATGACGATTCCACGGACGCGACGCTCGACGTCGGTGACCACGTGAGCTCCTGCTCCATGTACGACAGCGAATCTGGTTCGCTCGTCGATGGACCGGAATCACCGGACACAGCCGATCAGATGCACTTCGACAGCTTCAGCTGGGACATTGCGGCCGGCGAGACCAACAAGGCCTTGCTCCGCTGCAACTTCAGCAACACGGATGTCGAATCCGGCGACGGCGATGATGTCTACTCGTTCTTCTTTGATAGCGAGGACGACATCACGGCGGAAGACGCGGACGGCGACAACGTCGACGCGGACTTCAACGGCAGCAACGAGAACAGCGATGGGGTGACCGAAATCACCATCATCAACTCGGGCACGCTGAACGTCACACTCGATGGTTCGACCCCGAGCTCGACGATCATCCTTGGATCGTCCACGGGTATCACCGTCGGTATGTGGAAGTTCGATGCGGCCGACGAACCGTTCACGGTTGAAACGGTCACCCTGAACAACCTTGGCTTCGACGACGTCGCGGCCAACGTGAAGCTCTCCTGCTCGGATTCGAGTGGCGCCACGGTCTCGAAGACCGGGTTCCTCTCCTCTGGCCAGGTGGTCTTCCAGAACCTGACCTGCTACGTCCCGACGGACGTCACCAAGACCTTCACCGCGACGGTCGACACGAACTCCGTGTCCTCGACCGGTGCGGCCTCTGGCGACGACCTCCAGCTCGAACTCTCGGCTGACGGGGACGACTTCAAGGCGGTCGGCGCTTCCTCGGGCGAAACGCTCGACGAAACGGATGTCGGCGTTGCTTTGACCGTTTGCGATCCGGACAACTTCTGCGACGCGAACGACATGGTCATCCGCAAGACCAAGCCGACGATCAGCCTGGCCTCTGGCAGCCCGTCGGGCGCCGGCGTCCCGGGCCTCTCGGAAGTGTTCCGCTTCAATGTGGCCGCCGACTCGCGTGGCTTCGTTGATCTGAACGCGGTCACCTTCAAGCTGACATCGACGGACGGCAGCGGTTCCGACTGGAACACCTGCGGCTCCATCGACGACGCGACGAAGTGGGAAATGTACGACCTCGATGATTCGTCGACGAAGCTCGACGATGACAACGACTGGGTGTTCCTCGACAGTGGCGACGACACCTGCAATGCCTTGTCTGACGTGAAGTACGCCATCCTCGACATGCAGAATGACCTCGCCACGCCGGTCGAAGAAATCGGGGCCGGAGACACGAACACGTACGTTGTGCGCGTTGACACCACGGGTGCCAGCTCGAGCGACGACGATTCGATCCGTCTCGACATCCCGGATGAGTCCGATGTGAACAACGATGGAGCAGATTGCGCTGGCGCCTGCGACTCGTATGACAACATGGACCTCACCAACGATAGCGGCAACGAAATCGCGGCTATCAGCTGGAACGACGATGTGGAAGCCACCGAAGTGTCTGGGCAGTACATCAAGAACCTCCCGGTCACCGGCGGCACGATCGTGTACTAACCTCGGTTAGTCTCGATCCGGTGCGTGGGGCTCGGATAGTCCGAGCCCCCGCGCCAACCCTGAGGGGCTGTTCGCGGCGAGGCTTCGGCGCGCACGGCAATGAGAAGACGACTCATCCTCAACACTCACTGTCTGCCTTCGGGTCGACAGCTGACTCTTTCTTCGCCTATCCATACGCTTGCCGGGTAATTCGGATGGACGGTTCGCCGGACATTCTTGGCCCACTGCAGGCCGGGATACCGAGGAGCAAAAACCCCGCTTCGGCGGGGCTTTTTGTTTGTCCGACCCTTGCCATGATCGTCGCGGTTCGCTATAGTGGCCGCACTTATGGACATGGAAACAAAACAAACGTCCCCGGTTTCGCCGGCGACTCCGCCCGTGAAAGCGCCTTTGTTCACCCCGAAACGTCTGCTGGTTTTGCTTGCGGCGCTCGTGATCATCGTGGTCGGACTGTTCATGTTCCGGGACCGCTTCCTGCCTGGAGGGACGTCACCGGACGGAAACACCACGCCGCTTGTCACATGGGTGGATCGGAATTTGGATCCGGACGTCAAGGCGGAATTCGAAGTCCGGATTTCCACGCTGGAAGCGGCGATGCAGAGCGACAGTACGCTCGCGAACGATATCGGGGAGATGCTTCAGCTCGCCAACTTGAAGTACGCGTACGGAGATTTGGCCGGCGCCAAGGAATGGTACGAAAAAATCCTCGCCACGCATCCGAACGATGCGCCGGCGCACGAGAACCTGGCGCAGACCTTGCTCGAGATGGGCGACTACGCCGGCGCGGAAACGCATTGGCGCGCGGCACTCACCACGAATCCGTACGAGGTTACCTATATCAAGCTTGCCGACCTGATCCGCGATCATTTCCCGGAACGTCAGGCCGAAATCCAAACGCTGCTTGAGGACGCGATCGCGACGCTCGGACAGACCCCGGGATTGCTCGTGCGCCTGGGCCAGTGGTATGAGGCGAACGGCGATTACGAGTCCGCGCTTTCGCACTATCATGTCGCCAAACAGCTGTCTCCGGACGACACCTCCATCGATATCCTGATCGATGAGGCCGAGGCGGCGCGCCGGGCGGCATCCAAAATCAAATAGCGACGAGGTTCGTGGAACCTGATAAAATGCTCCTGCCATGCGCCGGAGCGTTTTCTTTTCTTCTACGAGGTCGCTCCCCTCGTCAGGCCGCTGAACCACTTCCTATGTTTTTCCGCTCCACTTCGCGTCTCTCTCGACCCATCGGTTTCCTCGTCGGCCTGTCGTTTTTGTGCGCCCAGAGCGCGTTTGCCCTGACGCCCAACGATCCGGATTTCGACAAGCAGTGGTACCTGAACCAGATCGCGGCGCCGGCCGCGTGGGATGCGGCGAGGGGATCGGACGACGTGATCGTCGCGGTGCTCGACACCGGCGTTGACCTGAACCATCCCGACCTCGTCGACCATCTCTGGCAGAACCCGGGCGAGATCCGTGGGGATCGTATCGATAACGACGGCAACGGGTTCATTGATGATATCCGCGGATGGAATTTCGTGGAAAACGACAACAACCCGGAACCATACGTTGCGCTCAATTACGATGCGGCTGCTGCCTCTCACGGCACGATCATCGCCGGCATTATCGGCGCCATGACGGACAACGCGGCGGGCGTGGCCGGGATCAACTGGCACGTGAAGATCATGCCGGTGAAGATTCTCGACAGCCTCGGCTCCGGAAATTCGGACGCCGCGCGACGCGCGGTGGACTATGCCGTCGCGAATCACGCCGACATCATTAACTTGAGCTTTACGGGATTTGAAAACGATCCCCAGTTTTTCGATGCGATCGTGCGCGCGTACGAAGCGGGAGTGACGGTCGTCGCGGCAGTAGGGAACGACGACAAAAATAACGGATTGAACCTTGACCAAGAGGCGATCTACCCGGCCTGCTATCGCACAAGCACGGGGGCGGATCCGGTGATCGGCGTCGCGGCCACGGATCGCGAGGATCGCAAAGCGACGTTCTCGAACTACGGTTCCGACTGCACGGATCTGTCCGCGCCGGGCGTGGACGTGTTCGGGACGCTGTTTCAAGACAGCGGCCTCGAAGATTTTCAGGACTATTACGCCGGGTACTGGTCGGGCACGTCGGTCGCGGCGCCGATGGTCACAGGTGCGGCCGCAATTTTGAAGGCGGCTTATTCGACACTCACCCCGGACGAGATCCGCGAAACGTTGCAGCTCTCCGTTGATCCGGTGCGTCCGGACGGCGCCGTATCCGATGGGCAGATGGGCGCGGGTCGCATCAACATCGCGCAGGCGCTCACGGTCGGCGCCAGTTTCGCGCACACGCCGGCGATCACGCCCGCGCCGGCCGGTATCCGCCCGCTCCTGGTCGCGCAGGCGAGCGCTGCGGATCCGGTGGTACGCGAATTCGATCCGTCCGGAGCTCTTCAGGGGTCGTTCGAAGCGTACGCGCCGACCTTTCAGGGTGGCGTTCGGCTCGCGATGGGAGACGTGGACGGCGACGGAGCGGACGAGATCGTGACCGTGCCGGGACCGGGCGGCGGCCCGCAGGTCCGCGTGTTCGAAACGGACGGCACCGTGCGTTCGCAATTTTTCGCGTTCCCCTCCGACACGCGGACCGGACTGTTCGTCACGACCGGCGATCTGAACGGCGACGGCAAGGATGAAATCATCACCGCCGAAGACGCAGGCGGGAACGGGGAGGTGCGCGTGTTCACGATGGGCGGGGAACAGGAATCGTTTCTGCTCCCGTTCGACCGAACGACGCAAGGCGTGCGCGTGGCCACGGGCGATCTTGATGGAGACGGTCGCGCCGAGATCATCGCCGGTCTTGGTCCTGGCGGCAGTCCGCGCGTGCGCGTGTTCAAGGCGGACGGAACGTTCGTCGACGAGTTCGATGCGTATGCGCCGACGTACGACCGCGGCATTTTCGTTGCGGCCGGAGACGTGAACGGGGACGGCAAGGATGAGATCGTCACCGGCACGGACACGGGCGGCGGTCCGCACGTGCGCGTGTTCACCGAGGCCGGGGTCGTGCTCGGGTCGTTTTTCGCCTACGATTCGCTGTTCCGCGGCGGGGTGCGCGTGGCGGTCGCGGACCTGGATCGCGACGGCACGGCGGAAATCTACACGGCGGCCGGGCCGGGCGGCGGTCCGCACGTGCGCGTGTTCAATGCCTCGGGAACCACCCTGTTGCCCGGGTTTTTCGCCTTTGACGAAAGCATCCATACCGGGATCAACGTTGCGGCGCGCTAGGTTGCGTTTCTTGGCGTTTTTGCGTACTATTTCATCGTACTTTCGCGACGTGTGTCGCTCATCCTATGCCCATGTTCGAGAAGAAAAATGTGTTGGTGACCGGCGGGGCCGGGTTTCTCGGATCGCATCTGTGCGAACGCCTGTTGCGCGACGGCGCGCGGGTGATCTGTATCGATAACTTTGCGACGTCGCACGTGCGCAACATCGAGCAGCTGTTGTCCAATCCGGATTTTCAGTTCCTGCGACTCGACGTCAATCAGCCGTTCGATCTGGAAAAATTCACGGAGCTGGCCGCCTTCAAAGTTCCGTTCCAAGGGATCCAGGAGATCTACCACCTGGCCTGTCCGATGTCGATCAAAAATTTCGATCAGTTTCGGATCCAGACGCTCCTGTGCAATTCGATCGGCAATTATCACGCACTCGAGATCGCGGTGAAATACCGCTCGAAGATTCTGCTTTCGTCGAGCTCGGTCGTGTACGGTCCGCGCACCCCGGAGCACCGTCTCTTTCAAGAAGAGGTCGAAGGGGTCGTGCAGCATCTTTCGCCGCGCGGCTGCTACGACGAAGGGCGACGCTATTCGGAAACGATGTTCGAGACGTATCGCCAGGTGCATGGGATCGATACGAAGATCGCGCGCGTGTTTCGCACGTACGGGCCGCGCATGCCGCTGTTCGACGGGCAGCTCATCCCGGACTTCGTGCTGAACGCGATGGACGGCAAAGATCTGACGATTTACGGGGACGAGAATTTTACGACCTCGCTGTGCTACGTCGACGACATTGTGGACGGACTGGTGCGCGTCATGAAAGCGCCGCCGAGCGCGATTCCGTACAACCTCGGCAGCGACGTCGACATCGCCATGAACGAAGTGGCGCAGAGCGTGATCGACATGACGGGGTCGTCTTCGAAGATCGTATACGACAAGCCGCTCCTGTTCTTGACCGAACTCGGGCTGCCAGACACGACGCGCGCCCGCGATCTCGGCTGGTTCCCGCTCACGCGGCTCGAGGACGGATTGCGCAAATCCATCGAATTCATTCGCGCGAATAAAATTCTGCTGACGACGCTTGGGTGAGTATGAAGGTGATCGCGATTATTCCCGCGTACAACGAAGAGAAGGTGATCGGCGAGGTGGTGGAGCGGACGCGCGGGTTCGTCGACGAGGTCATCGTCGTGAACGACGGCTCCCGCGACCGCTCGGCCGAGATCGCGCGCGCACGGGGTGCGCGCGTCCTTTCGCATTCGGTGAACCGCGGGCTCGGCGCCGCGATCGGGACCGGGTTTGCGGCCGCGCTCGCGCACGGCGCGGACGTGGCGATCACGCTCGACGCCGACGGACAGCACGACCCGTCGGAGATCCCGCTGTTCGTGAAGGCGATCGAGAACGGGGCCGACGTGGTGATCGGCTCGCGGATGCTCACGCGGCTCGCGGGGATGCCGTTCCATCGTAAGCTCGCGACCTTCGCCGGGAACATCGTTACCTTCGCGCTGTTCGGGGCGCTCGTGACCGATAGCCAGTCCGGCTATCGCGGCTTCACGCGCGCGGCGATGCAAGCAATCGATATCAAAACGAACCGCATGGAGGTGTCCTCCGAAATCATCCACGAAGCGCACGCGAAGAAACTCAAACTGGTCGAGGTGCCGATCAAAGCGATCTACACGGACTACTCGCTCTCGAAGGGGCAGAACTTTTTCGTGGGGATCAAGACGCTGATAAAACTCGTGTTGCGTCGCATCGCGAACTGATATGTTGCTCATCCAGATATTCATCGTCCTGTTCGCCCTGTTCATGCTCGCGCGCACCTGGAAGCAGTTTCGCGCCGGGCGCCTGCGCAAGCGCGAGCTCGGATTTTGGCTGCTGTTTTGGATCGTGCTCGGCGTCGCCGCCGTGCTTCCGGAAACAACCGAGGTTGCCGCGCATCTGGTGGGCGTCGGCCGCGGCGTGGACCTGGCGATTTATCTGGCGCTCATTGCGCTGTTCTATCTGGTCTTCCGTTTATATGTGAAGATCGAAGATGTCGAACGGGACATGACGAAATTGGTGCGGAAGATCGCGCTCGATCAGGATAAAAAATCAGACTAAATTCATGGAGCCGAAGATCGCCATTGTCTATCTGTCGTATAACACCCGTCCTTACATCGACGAGGTGGTTTCTTCTTTGGAGAACATTCGGTACCCGAAGGATCGCATTGAGTTCATCATTGTTGATAACAACTCGCCGGACGGAAGCGCCGAGGTGATTCGCGAAAAGGTCGTGCCGAAATCCGGCGTGACACTCCCGAAGGTCATGTTTTTTCCGAATCCGACCAATGACGGATTTGCCGCCGGCAACAACATCGGGATCAATCATGCGCTGCTCGAAGGAGCGGATTACGTGTTTCTCTTGAATAACGACGCGAAGTTCCATCCGGACGCGCTCACCGAAGCGGTACGGGTGGCCGAGAGCGATCCGCGCATCGGCTCCGTCCAGTCGCTCATGCTGCTCTGGCAGAAGCCCGAGATCGTGAATTCGACCGGCGGGATGGTGCATTTCCTGGGGTTCGGTTTCGTGCGCGACAACGGCCGCAACGTTGCGACGATCACGGCGAAGGACGGGGAAGAGATCGCCTACGCGAGCGGCGCCGCCGTGCTGTACCGCGCGTCGGTCTTGAAAAAGGTCGGATTGCTCGATCCATACTATTTTTTGTACCACGAGGATCTCGAACTCGGCTGGCGCATTCGTTTGGCGGGGTGCAAGAACGTGCTCGCCCTGAAGTCGATCGTCTACCACCATTACGAATTCAAGCGCAGCATCTCAAAGTTTTTTTGGATGGAGCGCAACCGCGTTCTCGTGCATGTCGGACATTTGAAGCTCGGCACGCTCGTCCTGCTCGCCCCGTTCCTGCTCATGCTTGAGGTCGCGCTGTTCGCGTTTTCGGTGAAAGGCGGTTGGTGGAAAGAGAAACTGCGCGTCTACGCCGCGCTCCTCAATCCGTCGAGCTGGAAACACGTGGCCAAGAAACGCCGTGAATCCGCCCTGCTTCGCGCGGTTCCGGATCGGGAGATCGTGCGGATGTTCACGGGCAAAATCGAACATCAGGAAACGAGCAATCCCGTCGTCGATCTCATCGCCAATCCGGTGTTGAATACGGTCTGGGCCGTCCTGAAGTTGCTGATCGTCTGGTGATATGAAGATCGCCCAGGTTGTCTGCACGTATCCGCCGTATCGCGGCGGGATGGGGAACGTCGCGTACGAGTACACGGAGCGTTTGCGTACGCGCGGACACAGTGTGCACGTGTTTACGCCGCGCTATCGCCGCGTCCCCGACGACCCGGCGTACGTTCACCGCGTTCCGTCGCCCGTGCATTTCGGCAACGCCGGCGTCATGCCCTCGCTGTCGCACCGGCTCGCGGGGTTCGATCTCATCCATCTCCACTATCCGTTTTTCGGCGGCGCGGAGCCGCTCATTGTGCGCAAAGTGATCCGTCCGGACCAGCCGCTCGTCATGACGTACCACATGGACACGGTCGGGAAGGGGGTGAAGAGCCTGGTGTTCGACGCGCATCGTCGCGTCATGTTTCCGTGGATCGTCGAGCGCGTGGATCGAATTTTCGTGAGTTCGGAAGAATACGCCAAAACAAGCGCGCTCGCGAGCGCGCACGGTGCCCTGGACAAAACGATGATCCTGCCGTTTGGGATCGACCTCGAACGATTTCATCCGGGATCCGACGAAGCGCTGAGAAACGAACTCGGCATTCCGCTCGCGACGCCGGTCGTCCTGTTCGTCGGCGGCCTCGATCCGGCGCATTATTTCAAAGGTCTCCCCGTATTGCTCGATACGCTCGGAGAACTCAAGGACGAGTTCTGGGAGGCGGTGATCATCGGCAAGGGCGAACTGCGCGCGTCGTTCGAAGCGACCGCCGCCGCGCGCGGGTGCCGCCACCGCATGCATTTTTTGGACAGCGTCAGCGAGGAAGACAAGCCTCGCTATTTCCGCATGGCCGACGTGCACGCGTTCCCGTCTATCGATCGCTCCGAGGCGTTCGGTCTCGTGGCGCTTGAGGCGGCCGCAAGCGGCATTCCGACGATCGCTTCGGACATCCCCGGCGTGCGCAGCATCGTCCGCCACGAAGAGAGCGGACTGCTTGTCGCACCCGGCGACACGCGCGAGCTCACGCACGCGCTGCGTCGTCTGTTGCGCAGCGCGGGAGACCGCACGCGCATGGGGGTTTCCGCGCGCCGGCGCGCGCAGGAATTGTTTGCCTGGGATCCGCTTATGGATCGGCTCGAAGGGGCGTATGATGAACTGGTTCACGCCAAAAAGGTATGAAGATCGCCGTCGTCTCCAATTTGTACCCTCCGCTCACGCGCGGCGGGGCCGAACGCGTCGCCTCTCGCATCGTGGCGGAGCTTCTTCGGCGCGGCCACACCGTGACCGTCATCACCACCATGCCGCTCGACAACCGGGAAGCGCTCACCCCGCAGGTGCGCGCGATCACCGGGGAAACGGTCTATCGTTATTTTCCCCCGAACATCTATCACCTCACGCGCGATTACAAATTTCCGTATGTCGTGCGTGCCATGTGGCACCTCATCGATCTGATTCGGCCGCCGTCACGCGTCCGTCGGATTTTGATCCAAGAACGCCCGGACATCGTTCTCACGCACAATCTGAAAGGGATCGGGATGCGCGCGCCGCAGGCCGCGTACGGCCTCGGGATTCCGGTCGTGCACACGATCCATGACGTGCAGTTGTCGATCCCAAGCGGGCTGCTTTTGTACGAGACGCCGCCGAGTCCGCTTGAACGCGCGTTGCGATCGACGTATGAGCGCATGACGCGCTGGGCGCTGGGCCGACCGTCCGTCGTGATTTCTCCCTCGCAATTCCTCACCGATTTCTATCGCGCGCGCGGGTTTTTCGCGGGCATGGATGTGCGCGTGATGCCAAACCCGGCCCCGGCGTTCCAGGCGCCCACGCGCGTGACGCGCCCCGAGGGACCGCTGCGCATCCTGTTCGCCGGTCAGCTCGAGAAACACAAGGGCCTCATGCAACTTCTGGACGCGTTCGATCTCGCGAACGGCAGCATCGAGCTCCACATCGCTGGCGAGGGAACGTTGTCCGACTACATCCGCGGCCGAAGCGAACGCGACGAACGCATCAACTACCACGGCCTGGTCTCGAGCGACACACTCCAGAACCTATTCGCCTTCATGGACGCAACCGTGGTGCCGTCCTTGTGCTACGAAAACTCCCCGACCATCATCTACGAAAGCCTCCAGTGCGGCGTCCCGGTCATCTCGAGCAAAATCGGCGGCGTCGGCGAGCTGATCCAAGAAGGGAAGAACGGCCGCCTCGTCGAACCCGGAAACGTCCAGGCGCTCGCGGACGCGATGCGCCATTTCGTCGCCGAGGCTCCGTCCTACTGGTCCCGCGCAGCCGAAATCCGCTCCTCCGTCGCCCCGTACTCAATGACCCACTACGTGGACAAGCTCGAGACGATCATGACCCAGATCGAAAAAAAATCTCGAACCTAATCCACTCCCGATCCGATCCCCAGCGCCGCCCCCCATACCGAGCACGACGGGCATGGGTCCCGACAAAATTTGGCGGCCATCAAATCTTTTGGCTTGTCCAATAGTTTGATAGCCAAATTTTGTGGGACCCAATGCCCGGCGCGCGCAGGTCGGGGGTCGTTTTCTTTCTCCGATTTCTTTGTCGACACAAGAAATCGGATCGGGGGACGGCGGGGGCAGACAGCCCCCGTCTCTGCGTGCGAGCAAGCGGGTTATTTTCGCACGTACTTAAACACGTACACCGCCCCGTCTCCAATGCTCCACCACGCGTCCGCGTTCGTCTTTGCGG
Source organism: uncultured Gammaproteobacteria bacterium (assembly GCA_964581945.1). Classification (GTDB taxonomy): domain Bacteria; phylum Patescibacteriota; class Patescibacteriia; order UBA9934; family GWF2-40-263; genus CAZOPY01. The sequence goes on from CAZOPY010000001.1 coordinate 11,125, forward strand.
TCTCGACGATTCGGTCCGATTCCCACCAGTAGTTATTCACGAGATAGTAAAGTTGATCGACATGGCCGAGATCCATGGCATGCGCCACGGTTTCGAGGTTGGGGTGGTCGTTCATCGACAGGAAATCTTGATAAAGCGGCCCGCCGGTCGGGATGGGGTAGTAGAAGAGGTCGCCGTAATAGCGGACGAACCCCATTTCTTGAATGGCGGCGGAAGACACGGTTTGGTTGGCGAGCACGACATAGTTCGTCGTCCCCGCATCGCCGTCGACAGATAGCACGGCGTCGATGTCGGATTGCGCGACATTGAACCCGTGGCTCGTTTCGTAATCATCGTGACGCGGGTAGGTGAGATAGAAAGAGGCGGTCATGAGCGCTCCCGCGAGCGCGACGACGAACGCGCGCAGGACGAGCGGCGATTCGGCGGTTTTTCGCATCAGGCGGCCGACTATGAGGATCAGAAACGGAACGGTCGCGAACAGGGCGAGCGGGATCAGACGATCGGCGTAGTTGGACCGTTCGTAGTCGATGAGAAACGAGAACTGCACGGCCGAGCGCATCACCATGAAGTTCACAAGAAGCATGAAGGTCAAGAGCGCATACGGGCGCAGCTTTGCGGACAGCTGTTTGCGTTCGATCCAGAGGATGATCCCGGTCCCGAGCAAAAGCAGGAGCGTTTGATTATAGGCGAACAGGTAGACGAAATCGAGCAGCGGCGAAAATCGATTTTCAAAAAAAATGTTGAGATGAAGTGCATCGATGAGACGCAAGGGCGAGAGCGCTGACCAGTCGATGGCGAGCGCCTGTCCGGAAATTTTTGCGTTCACGACGAACGAGATGGGAAGGATCAAACTGCCAATGGCGACGGTGATCCAGGTGAACGCGCGTGCAAGACGGGGAAATTTTTGCTCGGGTCGCGTCGGATCGGCGGCAAGCAGAACGAGAAACAGCGCAACCGGGATGCCGGCGATCGGATGGATCGCGAGGGTCGCGAGCGCGCCGAGCGCGACCGGCCAGAGCGGCCAATCATCGCGGCCGAGCAGACGCGGAATGGCGCAGAGGAAGGTGAGCAGCGTCCACAGGTTTGCCAGTCCCTGCGGCGTGGTCACGATGAACGAGGCGAGAGGCAGCAGGAAGAGGCCGAGCAACGATGCGGCCGCTTCGCGTTTTTCACGCAGCAAATGCGCGGCAGCGGTGAACCACAGAAACGGAAGCAGAAGCGCCGTGGCGAGCGGAAGCAGAAGTTTGTCCGCAAGGTCGATCGGGACCAGGAATACGAAGTGCAAGAACAGCACGATCGCGTATTGGCCGATGTAATAGAACGGTTTCGGGGTGATCGTCCCGAATTCGGCGATGTGCGATTCCGTCGCGCGATGGATGAACGGGTCGAATCCGTATCCAAGAGGGAACACGAGCAACGCGACGGACAGGAGGACGAGCAAGGTCCCGCTCGCGAGCGGGAGCGTGACCGTGCGTTCGCGGCCGCGCAGCAGCAGGGCCGCAAGCAGGAGCGCGGCCGCGCCGAAGGTCGCGAGCGCGGACGCCGGCACGCGGTCCCACACGGATCGAATCGCGTCCGTGGTCGCGGCCGGGGCAACGAGAAGGACCGTGAGCGCGAGCAGGGCAACGATGCAGCCCATGGCAACCCAGACAACGGCAGGCACATGGTGTTTTTCCCCGGCAGTCACGTCGTGCGCCAGTCGTGCGCGATGGCGCTTGGCCACGAGCCAGGTGAGCGGGAACAGAAGAATCGCGAGCGTCACGGCGACCGGCTGCGTGAATGCGGCGGCGTAGTAGGAGATGGACCCGACGATGGCAATTACGGAAAGGACAGTCCAGATCCCGGTGAAGATGCGGACCGCGTGGCTTTCGCCCGGCGCTACCGCTCCACCAAGTTCGAACCCGACCAGAGCAAAAAAACAGATGAGCAACATCGCGCCGAGGGCCATCGAGCCGAACACGAACACATTGGCCACGAAAACCACTAGAAAAATCAGCGTTAAGCTGGTAAAGTAGGCGGAAGCAAGCCATCGGAACATACGGTTGTCATTATACATGATCCAGAAGCTTCTCGACCTCCTCGACTATTATCGGCACAAGAAGCCGCGCGATCCGGCCAAGTTATATGCGCACGACCGGTTGCTTGAGGCGACCGTTATTCGTCTGATCCCGCCGCAAGTCCACCCGAATCATGTCACGGTTCTTCGGCTGTTTTTGATCCCGTTCGTTCTGCTCTTTCTGGCGGCCGGGGATTATCGGATCGGCGTCCCGCTTTTTCTGTTTGCGGCGCTCACGGATGCGCTCGACGGTTCGCTTGCCCGCACGCGCCGCCAGATCACGGAGTGGGGGACGTTCTATGATCCGGTGGCGGACAAGCTGCTGATCGGGTCGGTCGTGCTGCTGATCGTCGTGCGTTACATCAACGTGTGGTTCGGGATCCTGATTGTGTTTATCGAAATGCTGATTGTTGCCGGCGGGTTGCATCGCAAACGCGAAGGGCATGTCACGTCCGCCAACGTGTTTGGCAAAACGAAAATGGTGCTTCAGGTGACCGGGGTGATGTGCATTCTTGTCGCCGTGTGGTTGGGCGCGGATTTGTTCGTCAATTTATCGATCGGTACGCTCACGTTGGCCACCGTGTTTGCAATCTTGAGCCTGCTTACGTATGGCTTCTGAAACCAAACGCGATCTGCTCGTTCTTGGCGTGGCGTCGATCATTTTTTTCGTCGCGACGATGATTCTGTCGACGGTCGGTCCGATCTACGACTCGCCGGATGAAACCGCCAACGCCTACTTTACGAATCTGTTCGCGGATCAAGGACGGCTGTATCAATACGAACCGCTTAACGCCGTTCTCGGCGACGTGCTGTACCCGCGCAGCGTCGTCTCGGTCGACGGTCGCCTGCTCCCCGGAAGCTTTCTTGGATTGCCGGTTCTGTACGGTTTGCTTCTGCGCGTTTTCTCGAGCGCAGCCTTGCCATTTCTGACCCCGCTCATCGCGACCCTCGCTTTGTTTGCGTGGTACGGGACGATCCGCGCGCTGTTTGACCGGAGGGTTGCGCTTGTGTCCGCGCTGTTGCTCGCCGCGCATCCCGCATGGACCTATTACACCGCCCGCGGACTGCTGCACAACGTGCTGTTCACGTCGCTGCTCATCTTCGCCGCCTGGTTTCTCGTCGCGCGACCGTTCGCCTGGCTCCGGCGCGTGCGCCAGGCGTTGCTCCCGGACGGGATGGACGCGATGTGCGCCGGTCTTGCCATCGGTCTCGCACTGTTTGTGCGTTCGAGCGAATTGTTTTGGATCGCGGGAGCGGGACTCGTCGCTGCCTTTTTTCTACGCAAGATGGTCGCGCGACGCCACCTCGTTCTCTTGTGTCTGTCCATTCTGCTTGCGCTCACGCCGATGTTTTTTCTGAATCGGTCGTTATACGGAAGCCCGATCGCGACCGGCTACACCGTGACGGATGGCAGCGAAGAGGTCTCGTACCAAACCGCGACGCCTTCTTCGATTGATCAACTGTCCGCGCAAGCCGCTTCGTTCGTGCTGCCGTTCGGGATCCACCCGCGCACGATGTGGCGGCATTTCATGGACTATGGTATCGGCATGTTCTGGTGGATCGCCTTTCTTGCCGCCATCGGCATTCCGCTTGCGTTTCCGCACCCGTCCGATCGCGGCGAGCGCCGGCAGGCGCGCTGGGCGTACCTGTTCGTTTTCGCCGGCGTGAGCGCGTGGCTCGTGCTGTTTTACGGGAGTTGGAACGTCCACGACAATCCAGACCCAGGTGCGATCACGATCGGCAACTCGTACATTCGCTATTGGCTGCCGGCGTTCGTGATGACGACGCCGTTTGCGGCGCTGACGCTCATCAAACTGTGCGAGCGTCCGCTGACGACGTTCGCGCGCCGTGCGGCAGCCACAATGCTTGCGATCGTCGTGCTGTTCCTCGGTGTCCGCGTTGCATTTTTTTCGCCCGGGGACGGATTGGTTCCCGAGCGGAATATCCTGACCGCGTACGCGGCGGTTCGTTCAAGCGTGTTTGCCCAGACCGAACCGGACGCCGTCATCATCGTGGATCGTTCCGACAAACTGTTTTTCCCGGACCGTCTTGTGCGCTATCCGCTGCGCGATGAGGCAACCTATGCGCTCATGCCGCGTCTCGCGCTGCGCGTGCCGTTGTACTATTACGGGATCACCTTCCCGGAAACGGACATGACCTACCTCAACACGCGCAAGTTGAAAGATCTCGGTCTTTTCATCACCCTTCTCCAAACGTACGATCAGGAATCGCTCTATCGTATCTCATTCGCCCCATGAAGCCCTTGCTCGTGCGCATCGTTCAATTGACGATTATCCTGATCCCCGTCGGGATCTTCGTTTGGTTGCTGAATCAGGAGTTGGTGCCGAGCGGGACATTCGTCATCGCGCATGGCGTCAACGAGCTGTCGCCGTTCATCGACCGCATCCTTCCGGACGACCGCGCGCTTGCGCCGGCCATGGACGCAGACGGGGATTGGGTGCAGGCGATCGTCGGCGACCCCGGGTACTTTTTCGTTCATCCGCATCGATCGTTCGACGCGGTGCATGCCGAGGTCTGGTTCAAGAACGAAGGGGTGCCGATCGTCGAGCTCGGAGCGCTGTCCAGTCCGACCGGCGAGTCGTATGACCTGCGTCCCCTTCAGAACCTGCTCATCGACGATTCCTCCTGGGATCGTATGTCGGACAACGGCATCGTTTTGCTCCAGCGAACGCACACCTATGATTCAGTGAACGCGTTTTTGCAGAATCCACCGCCACTCGGAGAGATCGCGACCTACCATGAGACCCTTGCGCAGCCGTTTCGTCTTGCGGGATACGTTCCGTCGTCCGCGACGCAAATGGTGGACGTTTCCTTGCGTGGATTCCATGAGTTTGAAACGTACATCAAAGACGAGACGCTGCGTTTCGATGTCGCGTACATGGATATGAATCGGAAAAACGGCGCCGAGCCCGTTCGTGTCACGGTGTACGACGCGACCGGCAACCCCGTGGCCGAGGCGCGCGCGGCCGATGACGGCGATGTTTCGGAGGACGCCAAGCCGTCGGCGCTTTCGACGTTGACCGTCGAAGCGGCGCATCTTCCGGAGGGCGTCTACAAGGTCGAACTGAACGCAGAGCGAGACATCTTTTTCCGGACGATCACGACGACGCAGCAAAAGATCACGTTCCTGAACAACGTCTATCTCGGCGACGAGGTGGGATATCGCGCCGTGAATCGCGCGGTGAAATTTTGGACCGAGGCGAAAAATATGCGTTTCGTGACGCAACACGCGGACGCGTTGCAGGAGGTGTCTGTGGGCGGCAATGTCGTGCGCGTCACCGAACCGTACCAAGAGGCGCGCGCCGAGGTCACGCAGCCGGGGGTCATCGAGACGGACGTGCCGCATGGCGACCTCATCGTGAACACGGACGGCCACATCGCCTTCTCGCCGGCGCAGTATTTCGATCCTGATCCGGTGCGATTGTCCGCGGACACGAATCTGGATCGTCTCGGGGTCAACTACGTGATTGCGCACTACACCCCGCCGAGGCAGGAAGGAAATTGGCTCGTCGCGAGCGTCGATTTCGACACGTCGATCATGGCGGAGCAGTCCGGCGCCTGGAAGTTCGTGATCTCCACGCCAGACATCGACGAGCATCAGAAGCGCCTCTTGGTCGGCCGAATCAACCTGACGCTTACGCGGCCCCCGTTCACCTGGACCGACCTCGTCGAGGCCGTCAAAAAACGCCTGTAGCTATGTTCACGCAGAATCATTTCCACGCGCGCGAAACGATCGCCCGGACGCTGTTTCTCACGTCGGTCGTTTCCTTCGTCGTCTTCCTCGCCGCCGACCTCTTGCGGCCCGGGTTCGTTTCGCGCTACCTTTCCGTGCACTGGTTCCTCGGGGTCGCGATCCTCGCCGGTCTCTGGTGGGCACGCGAAGTGAAGGAACCGAACGCGCATGCGATCGTTCAGGGGTGCGTCGCGTCGCTCTGTTCGATCGCTGGCATCGCGGCCGTCTGGTCGCTCCATCAGGCGTTCGGGGAATACGTGCTTGTTGCGATGATCCTCGCTGGACTGCTGCCGTTTATTCTCTGGCGCCTTCTTCGTCACGCGAATCCATAATCATGACCTATGTCCGATTGTATTTTTTGCAAGATCATCGCCGGCGACATCCCAACCGAGAACGTGTACGAGGATGACCGTGTCCTCGCGTTTCTCGACCACCGACCGTTGAACCCGGGCCACACGCTCGTGGTTCCCAAAGCGCATTCTGAAAACTGGCTCGCGGATTCCGACGAGGACGGTCTCGCTGCCGCCGCCGCCGCGAAAAAAATCGCCCCCGCCGTCCTGCGCGCGGTCGGCGCCACCGCCTGCAACGTGACGACAAACGTCGGCCCGGCCGCCGGCCAGGTCGTGTTCCACACCCACTTCCATATCATCCCGCGCCGCGAGAGCGACGGGTACAAACCCTGGCAGAGGAACATCGACGAGAGCGTCACGCCGGGGAGCGTGGCGGAAAAGATCCGCGCCGAACTTGGTTGATCACGTCGTTCGCGAACGACATGATTGACCTGAGCTCATCCGTCGTTTAAGCTGGTCGCACCTATGAAGATTCTCGTCACCGGCGGGGCCGGGTTCATGGGATCGAACATGATCCATTATCTGCTCCGGAACGATCCGGACGTGCAGATCGTGAACTACGACAAGCTGACCTACGCTGGCAACCTCGCCAACCTGAAAGACGTCGAAAATGATCCGCGCTACACCTTCGTGCGCGGAGACATTTGCGATCCGGTCGCGCTCGACGCGGCGCTGCCCGGCGTGGACGCGATTTTGAACTACGCGGCAGAAACGCACGTGGACCGTTCGATCATGGACCCGCGCGCGTTTCTTGAGACAAACGTGATTGGCGTGCACATGCTTCTCGAGGCGGCGCGCAAGCACGGGGTCAAGCGCATCGTGCAGATTTCGACGGACGAGGTGTTCGGCCATGTCGAAGAAGGGGAGACGGACGAACAGACCCCGTTCATGCCGCGTTCTCCGTACTCGGCCGCAAAGGCCGGCGGGGATCATCTGTGTCATGCGCACTGGATCACGTATGGAACGCCGGTGATCGTTACGCACTCCTGCAATTTTTATGGTCCGTTTCAGTTTCCGGAAAAATTGATTCCGCTGTTCACGCTGAATCTGCTCGAAGGAAAGAAGGTCCCGGTGTACGGCGACGGGATGCAGATCCGCGAATGGATCTTCACCGAAGATCATTGCCGCGCGGTCGACGCCATCCTTCGAAAGGGGAAAGACGGCGAGGTGTACAACATCGGGACCGGGTACCGTGTCCCGAACATCGATATCACCAACAAACTTCTCGAGCTCACCGGTCGAGACGAGACGTTCATCGAACATGTGAAAGACCGTCCGGGACATGATCGACGCTATGCGATCAACAGCCAGAAGCTTCGCACCGAGCTCGGTTGGGAGCCGAAGACGTCGTTCGAGGATGGGCTCGCGCAAACGGTTGAGTGGTACCGCTCCCGCAAGGACTGGTGGGAACCGATCATCTCGGGCGCGTATCTGAAATATGTTGACGAGTGGTATCGAAAAAATTTGAACGCCAGCCAACAGGTATGAAAATTCTCATCTTCGGAAACGGCTACATCGGCAATCGCGCGAAAAACGCCTGGGGGGATGAGGCGGTGATTTCTGACGCCAAGATTTTTTCGAAGCAAGACGCGCTCGACGAGATTGCGAAGCATCAGCCGGATGCGATCCTGAACGCGGCGGGGGTGACCGGTACGCCGAACGTGGACTGGTGCGACGCGCCCGGAAATCAGATGCCGACGATCCGCGGCAACACGCTCATGCCGATCCATCTTGCCGAGGCCGCGCAGGAAACGGGAACGTATCTGCTGCACATGGGCTCCGGCTGCATTTTTTACGGCGACGCGGCGCATGAAGACAAGGCTTGGCGCGAGGACGATTTCGGCAACCCGCTTCCGACCTATTCTCGTTCGAAGTATGCAACGGACCTGGTGCTCTCGACCCTTCCGAACGTCGGGATCGCGCGCATCCGCATGCCGCTCGACCACATTCCGGGTGGACGCAATCTGATCGACAAGCTCGCGAAGTATCCGAAGGTGATCGACGTCGAAAACTCGGTGACGGTCATCGACGACATGCTGAATGCGTTCTATCAGCTTCTCGAAAAGAAAGCCGAAGGGATTTATCACGTGACTAACCCGGGGACGATGAAACACCGCGAGCTCATGGGACTCTATGAGGAGCTTGTCGATCCGACGCATACGAACGAATGGATCGACAACGCCGAGCTCGTGAAGCAAGGGCTTGCGACCAAAGGACGATCAAACAATTTCCTGAACTCGGACAAATTGAAAGCGCTCGGGATCGAGATGCGCGATGTGCACGAAGCGCTGCGCGACACGATGGAAAAATACGCCGCCGCGAAGAAAGGCGAAGGCGGTTCGTGCGACATCTGCCAGGGATGATTCGCGAGACGGCGGTTGACGCCGTCTTTTCTTTTTGGTAGAGAGAGCGCGCAGCAATGGAGTTGCACATGTCCGAAGGCAAGGGTTCTCTCGCGGCTTTCAGTGATTTCTCGGCGTTCCGCGCCTGGGCGCTCGCGCGCGCGGAAGGGCTCACGATGCGGGTGGAGCCGGCGCGTCTCGACGAGACGCATCCCACCTGGTTCCTGCAGGATTCCGGCAGCGCGCTCGCGCGCCGGGACAACCTCTTCTTCGGCGCGATCGGCCAGCGCATCACGAAGGCCGCCGGCCGCGAGGTCGGGGCCTGGATCCAGCCGACGCTCATCGAGATGAGCGGTCTCGGTCTGCGGCTGATCGACATGATCCGCCGCCGCATCCCCGGGTCCCTCGACGCGCAGCTCGCGTCCGAGCAGATCGACCCGGACGCGGACAGCGAGTTCGACGGCAAGGTCGTCCTGTACATGGACCGCCACGAGCACACGCTCGTGCGCCTGCTCGCCGAGCCCGGCAACTGGGGGATCCGCCTCGGGAACGTGAACACCCACGCGTTGGTCGCCCCGACCTTCGCCGCGTCCCAGGGGAACCTGGTCAACCACGAACGGGCGCTTCGGGGCGAGAACGATCCGAACGGACAACCGTACCGCCCCATCCCGCTGTACGAGACGGTGAAGGGGTACGAGGTGCAGGGCCGCTGTGCCTGGATCACCTGTCCCGGCTCCGGCGGCCGCCAGATGTACCTGCGCAACCGTCTCGGACGCGTGGAGCTCTCGGGCCGCGAGAAGATCGACACGAACATCGAGCTCGAGCGTTCGGGCCAGGCGCAGGACTTCGCCTGGGTCAGCTGGGCCGTGCTGCGTCAGATCCGCGACGCCTCGCTCGCGAACGCGCATCTCCTCTCGGCCATGGCGCTCATGGCCTGACTCTTCGCTCCGCTTCGGCGGAGCTTTTTCGTATCTTGACGCGCGGGTCGGATTATGATGAACTGGCCCCTCGCTTGCATACGCGAGCGACACGATAGGAGAGGGAATGACCCCTGCCAAAGGCCAAGCCTTGCGTTCGCCCGGACCCGGCGAGAGTCGGGACGCGGCACGGCGACGGCATGTCGACGCGATCAACGCGTACTTGCAAGATCTTGGGCACGCACCACTCCGGTCTTACGGAGATTTCTCCCGGGGCGAGGTCGAGCTCATCGCTCCGAACGGCGTGCAGCTCGTGAATCCGTGGTATTCGCTCATCGGGTTCGACACGATCAACCCGGACGGGACGGCGGGGCAGTTCTTCCTGCGATTCCAGGCGCGCAGCGCGGAAGGCGACGCCATCATCGTCCTTCCCATGATCAACGAACAGCTCGTGTTCGTGTATCAGCACCGTCCGGCCGCCGCGCGGTGGCTCACCGAAGCGCCGCGCGCGTTCGCGAAGACGCGCATGGAACTCACGATCGTGGACCGCAAGATTCACGAAGCGGCGCGCGCCTGCGGACTCGATCGCGAGCTGCGCGCGTTCCCGCTCGGCGTGCTCGCTCGCGAGCTGACGCAGCTCGTCGTCGAGGACACGCTCGTGTTCCGCGAGGTGCGCCTGCTCGACCGGGGTCCGCAGGACTCGGGGTTCGACACCACCGAGCCGGAGATCTGGCTCGTGCGGATGGAGATCGCCGACCCCGCGAAGCTCGCCCTCATGCGTGGAACCAAAGCGCAGAAGATTCGGCTCTATCCGATCGACGAGGTCCGTCGTCGAAGGAAGGAGCTCGGCATCGTCGATGCGCTGTCGAAGTCCGCTCTTCTTTCTCTCTACGAACACCTCGGCCTGATCTGAATGGATCGGGCCTTTTCTTTTCTCTTGACATTTCCGGTTCCGGCGTCTACCTTCGTCATGCCAGCACGCCCTGCGGGGCAGGTCGGGCCGTTGCCCGAAAAAACTGGCAGGTGGCGGAACCGTTGTTCCGGACCTGTCCTGATCCGCTTCGCGCGGAGACAGGACTTCCCATGAAGATCGTGGCATACGAGCGCTGGACCGCGGCGCTCGAGGATCAGTTCGGCAAGGCGGCGCTCTTCTGCGTCGAGCCCGTCCGGACGGAGCAGACCATCGACGATGTCGTCCGCGCGGCCGACACGCCGAGTGGCGACCCCGACAAGGACAAGAAGAACAAGGCCGCGCTCGCTGGGCTCTGGGTGATGGACCTCTCCGGTTCGACGCCCGTGCTCGCGCGCAAGGTCGGCTGGGGATTCTTCGCGGTCGTGGTCGACGACGTGGGCTGGCAGCAGCCGGTCACCGTCGAAGAGCCGAATCCCGAGGACCCCACCAAGACGAAGAACCCCACCGTCGGCGACGTCGCGGCGATGATCGCCGTGTCGCCCGAGGGCCAGGTGTTCGTGAAGACGATCGAGGCGAACCGCCCGATCGCGACCGGCAAGGGCGGGTCGAAGCTGCTCGAGCTCGACCGCACCTCGACCTCCAAGGGCCAGAAGCTCGCCGGCAACGAGGTCGGCGGCGGGTACGCCAACTCGGCCCGCATCCGCGGCCGCATCCGCGACCTCGCGACCGAGATCCCGTTCGCGAACACGGACGGCGAGATCGGCTGGATGCCGGTCGAGTCGTTCTTCCTGAACGGCGACGACAAGCTCGGCAAGGCCACCCTCGCCACCGCGCTCACGAAGCTCGGCCTCATCCGCTTCGGCCGATAGTCCACCCCACCTCCCACGCCCCCAAGGCGTGTTTTTCGTTTCCGCAAGCGAGCGCAATCGCGCGGAAGGCCGGGGCTGGCTCTGGGGTACCGATAGTCGTTTCGGCTAGTGCCGAAACGCTATCTACATGCTCGTCCGACCAGCCGGAGAAGCTGGTCGTCCTGCGCAAGTTACCCCAAAGCCACCCCCGCCCTCCCGCGCGCAGATCCCCCGATCCCGATCCGATCCGATGCGAGGCGACCCCCTTCCGAGCATGCCAGACTTGGGTCCCGACAAATTTTGGCGGCCATCGAATCCCCCTGGCTTGTCCAGGGGGTGAGATAGCCAAAATTTGTGGGACCCAACGTCTGGCACGCGCAGGCTGGGGGCCGTTTTCTTCCTCCGGCTTCTTTGTCGGTACAAAGAAGCCGGATCGGGGGACGGCGGGGGCAGACAGCCCCCGTCTCTGCGCGCGAGCAAGCTAGCTAGCGCGAAAATAAAAACCTCGCCAGGGAGGCGAGGGGAGGCGGGTGGAGACGCGACGTCAGGTTGCGTCCGTCAGGCGGAAGCTACTGCGCGAGCGTCGTGACGACCGTCGCAGGGGTGCCGTCGACCTGTGCCGACGCGTCGGACGCGGGCGTGTTCTCGGCGGCGGACCGGTCCTTCAGGCACTGGACGAGGGGATCGCCCGCGAGCCCGTTGCAGCTCGACGGCGCCACAGGCGCCTGGTTCTGCGCAGCGAGCCGCTGGCAGTCGTCGAGCATCTTGCCCTCGAGGTTGTCGCAGTTCAGCTTCGTCGAAGCGGTCTGCGGCGGGGTGACGGGCGGCGCGTCGTTCTCGGGCGTGCCGGTCGCGAGCGGGGACGCCTGCGTCGGCGCCGGGGCGGCCTGCGCGTCGTTGGGCGGATCCGACGTGCCGAAGCAGCCGGGGGTGAGGGCCAGGAGGCCCACGAGGATCATTCCACGCATCGGAGTGTCTTCTCCACGCAGAGCCGTTGTTTAATCGGCCCTGGGCTCTCGTTCCTCGGCGAGGGCTCAGGGCTGATTCAAAACCGGCACTAGTATAGTGCCGGCAGGGAATTTCGTCAATGGCTCGTTGCGAGCCGCACGATCTCCGGAATGTCCGCGTCGGTGACCATGCCGAGCCAGATGTTGTCTGGCATGATGACGACGGTCGGACCGGTCGGGCAGTTGTCCAGGCAGCCGGACTTGGAGACTCGGACGGTTGGGTCGACCGCTTTGACGGCCTCTTTGATTTTGGCGTGGAGTTCGACGGACCCCTTCGCCATGCAGCACTCGCGTCCATCCGTGCGCTCGTTCGTGCAAACGAGGACCAGTTTTCGGAATGGTTTGGCGGCAGGGATCATACGCGCACGAGTATACGGGAGTTACGGACGGGGAGCAAGAGAAAGGCCTGATTATTTGATCTTGACATCCGCTGTTAGCACTCTATAATAGCGAGTGCTAGATCGATCTATGGACCCGCGCCAGGAACTCATCTTGAAAGCGATCATCGAGGAGTACATTCGAACGGCCGAACCGGTCGGGTCGAAGTTTTTGGCTGACGCCGCGCAGCTGGGCGTTTCGCCGGCGACGATCAGGAACGACATGGTCGCGCTCGACGAAGCGGGATTCATCCGCTCGCCGCACACTTCGGCCGGACGTATCCCGACGGAGAAGGGGTACGAGTTCTACCTGCGCCGGTTTGCGCAGCGCAAACACACACCGCGCGATCAGGAAAAAATGCGCGAGGCCGTCTCGAGCGAACACGACGAGGAGATGGCGCTCAAGACGCTCGCAAAAACGCTGGTCGAAATTTCTGGCGAGACCGCACTCGTTGCCTTTGATCCGCGGTGGAGCTACTATACCGGCGTTTCCAACCTGTTTCAGAAACCGGACTTTCAGGATCTGGAGATTGTGCAATCGCTCTCGACCCTGCTTGATCGATTCGACGAGGTGCTCGCGCAGGTATTCGACGCGGTGTCGAGCGAACCGCACGTGTTCCTCGGCGAGAACAATCCGTTCGGCGAAGGGATGGCGACGATTCTCGTAAAGTATCGCTTGCCGAGCAACCACGTCGGTCTGCTTGGTCTCGTCGGACCGATGCGCATGGACTACGGAAAAAATATCAGTCTCGTGAAAGAGGCCAAACAAATTCTTGATGGGAACGGGGATGTATGAGCGATGAACAACAGAAAAAACCGACGGAGATGGAGGTGAAGTGCGAGGAGTACCTCGCCGGCTGGAAGCGCGCCCTCGCGGACTACGACAATTTGAAAAAGGACCTGGTGCGCGAAAAGGGCGACCTGCGCCGCGCGGTCTCGTCCGAAGCGCTCATCGCCCTTTTGCCGGTCATGGACAACTTTGATCAGGCGCTCAAGTTCAAACCGAAATCCGACGACGCAAGCGTCGCGAACTGGCTCACGGGCGTCATGCAGGTTCGCAACCAGCTCGAAGACGTCATGCGTTCCCTCGGCGCCGAGCCGTTCGGTCGTGAAGGCGACCTGTTCGATCCGTCGATGCACGAGAGTGCCGGAGCTCGCAAAGATGCGGACAAGCCAGAACACGCCATTGTCGAAATCGTCTCGCGCGGGTGGAAACTCGGCGACCGCGTCCTGCGTCCGGCAAAGGTGATCATCAACACGTAAAATAAAATGTATGGCAAAAATTCTCGGCATTGACCTCGGCACGACAAACTCGTGCATGGCTATCATTGAAGGCGGACAGCCAAAGGTGGTTGAAAACAAGGAAGGGGCGCGCACGACCCCGTCGATTATTGCGACCGCGAAGAACGGGGAGCGGATCGTCGGCGCCTCGGCGAAGCGGCAGGCGGTGACGAATCCGGAGAACACGTTGTATTCGATCAAGCGGTTGATCGGTCGCCGTTTCGAAGATAAAGAAGTGCAGCGCGATCTCAAAATGATGCCGTACAAGATTGTCAAAAAGGGCGAAGGGGTCGGTGTCATCATGGGCGGCAAAGAATACGCTCCTGAGGAAATCTCGGCGATGGTGCTCCGCAAACTTAAGGAAGACGCCGAGGAAAAACTCGGCGAGAAGATTACCGAAGCGGTCATCACCGTTCCGGCGTACTTTGACGATGCGCAGCGTCATGCGACCAAGACCGCCGGCGAAATCGCTGGTCTCACCGTGAAGCGCATCATCAACGAACCGACGGCAGCTGCGCTTGCGTACGGATTCGACAAAAAGGCGGGTCAGCAGATCCTTGTGTACGACCTCGGCGGCGGCACGTTCGACGTGTCCGTGCTCGATGTTTCGGCTGACACGGTCGAAGTGAAGGCAACGAACGGCGACACGCATCTTGGCGGCGACGATTTTGATCGCCGTATCATCGACTGGATCATCGACGAGTTCCGCAAGTCCGAAGGGATCGACCTCGGCAAGGACCCGCTCGCGCTTCAGCGCATCAAGGACGCGGCCGAGAAGGCGAAGATCGAACTCTCCACAACGCAAACAACGGAAATCAACCAGCCGTTCATCACGAGCGATGCGAACGGTCCGAAACATCTCCAGCTCACCCTCTCGCGCGCGAAGCTCGAAGAGATTGTGTACGACCTCGTCGAAAACACGTTCGGTCCGGTGAAGAATGCGCTCGCGGATGCGAAGGCGGACAAGTCTGCAATCCAGGAGATCGTCATGGTCGGCGGGATGACGCGCATGCCGCTCGTGCTCAAGAAAGTCGAAGAGTTTTTCGGCAAGAAACCAAACATCAGCGTGAACCCGGACGAGGTCGTCGCCGTCGGCGCCGCTGTTCAGGGCGGCGTGCTCGCGGGCGAGGTGAAGGACGTTCTTCTTCTCGACGTGACTCCGCTTTCGCTCGGGATCGAAACGATGGGCAACGTGATGACCCCGCTCATCGAGCGCAACACGACCGTCCCAACAAGCAAGACGCAGGTGTTCTCCACGGCCGCTGACAGCCAGCCGTCCGTCGAAATCCACGTCCTGCAGGGCGAGCGCCCGATGGCACCGGACAACAAAACACTCGGCCGTTTCATGCTGAATGGTATCCCGCCAGCCCCGCGCGGCGTCCCGCAGATCGAGGTCAAGTTCGACATCGACGCGAACGGGATTCTCTCGGTCTCCGCGACCGACAAGGCGACGAACAAGACGCAACAGATCACCATCGCCGGTTCCGCCGGTCTCAACAAAGACGAAATCGAGCGCATGAAGCGCGACGCCGAAGCGAACGCCGAGTCTGACAAGAAAAAGAAAGAACAGATCGAGCACAAGAACCTGGCGGAAACGATGATCTACACCGCCGAGAAAATGCTCAAAGACGCCGGCGACAAAGCGACCCCGGAAGAGCGCAAGGACATCGAAGAAAAAATCGAGGCGCTCAAAAAGGTGAAGGACGGCGACGACCACGAAGCGATCAAGAAAGCCGCCGACTCACTCTCCGAAGCCGCTCAAAAAGTCGGCGCGAAGATGTACCAGGCCGAGCAGGGCGCGCAGGGAGCGCAACAGGAACCGCCGAAGGACGGCCCGCAGGAAGCGGAGTTCACGGAGAAGAAAGAATAACCCACATGACTCTCAAGAACTTCTTAAAACTGTGGTCTGAAATGAATGGGTCAGCTGCGGAGCAATTGATGCCAGATCTGGGATTGCGTGATTGGAACGAACTGACAACAGGTGAGAAGGAAAAGATCTGGTTTCATCTTCGAGGGTGGTTTGGAGAAGAGGAGTGGCAAGCATTCATGATGACCCGCGCGGTCGACAAACTCAACGAGGCAAGCAAGTACCATTCGTACGCCCGACATTACTTACTCGCCCCTTCTTTGGATTCAGGCGCGACCGACTTTCGAAGGATTTTCTTCGAAGAAGAACAAAACGTCGTGTATCAGCTAATCACTTTATACTTCAAAACGTTACTTGAAACCCAGAGGGAACCGAACCTGATACGCACCGGCTCGGAAACCGACGAGGAACACGAGAGAAATAAGATCGACCATGTTTACAAGAGGTTCGATGAGGCCGCGAGTCGTGTAAACGATGTCTTCGGACAATTTGGACTCAACGTCGAGATGACTCGACAAGGACTTATACCGAGACAAGATCAACGAATCTCCGACGAAATCTATCAGCCAGTTTTACGGGTATTATCAGGAACCCGTTGGTACGAAGTTAGTCGAGAACTTGGTGATGCTATAGAGGCATTTCAAAACCACACACCAGAGGGCTATAGCAAGTGTGTAACCCTTACGGTGTCGGCCGTTGAAGCATTCCTCCAGATTGTCGTCCATGGCGAGACGGGTAAAGGAACACTAGCAGAACTGATTCGCGAAGCTCAGAAGAAAGGCCTCATCCCGTCGGATAACTTCTCGGGCGTCATATTCGACGAATTGAAATCGACGTTTGCCAGAGAGAGAAAAGAGACATCGGATGCACA
The DNA here is from genome assembly GCA_964581945.1 of uncultured Gammaproteobacteria bacterium. GTDB lineage: Bacteria > Patescibacteriota > Patescibacteriia > UBA9934 > GWF2-40-263 > CAZOPY01. Next base: position 27,708 of record CAZOPY010000001.1, read on the forward strand.
CGTGAAAGAGGATTATGCAACAGAGAAAAATGCCAGATTAGTGCTTAATCTTGCAATGGTTTTTCTGCAACACTGCCTTCAGGTGACTTGATATGCCAAGACTCGATCAGATCACAGCCAGACTCGACGCGGCAGGGATCGTGTATAATCTCTCCCATCACGATCCGACGCGGACGAGCGAGGACGCAGCGCGCGTTCGAGGGGTCTCGCTCCATGCGGGAGCTAAGGCAATTGTCGTGAAAGGGAAGAAGACCGATACGCACTACCTGTTCGTGATGCCGGCGGATCTGAAACTCGACAACGGCAAGGCGAAAGCGGCGGTTGGCGAAGCTGTCGGATTCGCCTCGGATGTCGAGGCAGTGACGGGATGTGTTCCGGGATCGGTGCCGCCGTTTGGGTCCGTGATCGGATTGAAGACGTTCATGGACCCTAGGCTCGGAGAAAATGAGAAGATCAACTTTAATGCAGGGTCGCTGACGGACTCGATCGACATGCGATATGAGGATTACGTCGCGATTGAGAAACCAACGATCGTAGAGATCGCAAAATAGTATGACCGACAAACCGAATCTGACGGTGAAGGTTACGGACGAGAAGTTGGCGCCGACGTATACGAATCATGTGCAGATTTCGCACACGCCGGAGGAGTTTGTGATGGAGATGTTCGCGATCTATCAGCCGCAGGGGATTCTGTTGAGCCGCGTCGTGCTGTCGCCGTCGCATGCAAAGCGGTTGCTTGATGCGCTTGCGGAGAACATCAAGAAGTACGAGGAAAAGTTCGGGACGATCAAGCAGATGCCGATTCCGTTTAATCTGGGCGAGAATCCGCCGAAGATGTGAGCGGGACCCCGGCCGCCGAGGGTCATCCCCCGGCCTCATTCGAGGATTTTCTTGTTGCCCAACTTGCCATGCAGGACGGGTGCGAGCAGGAGCTGACCGTCCCCCCGCCCGCGCTCTGCCCGGCAGACGTGCAGAGCGCGTACGCGGTGGCGCGGTGGCATCCGCTCACGATCGTGCTCGGATTCATGATGATTATTTTTTTCCTTCAACTGGCATTCGAAGCGAAGGGTGATTGAGATGGCAAAAGATTATTACCACATTCTCGGCGTCCAGAAAGGCGCTTCACCGGAAGAGGTGAAGAAGGCTTTTCGTACGCTCGCGCATCAACATCATCCGGACAAACCGGGCGGCAACGAGGCGAAGTTTAAGGAGATCAACGAGGCGTATCAGGTCCTTGGAGACCCCGAGAAACGCCAGAAGTATGATCAGTTCGGGTCCGCGGCGTTCGAGCAGGGAGCGGGGTTCGGCGGCGGCAATCCGTTCGGCGGATTCGATTTTTCGGGTGCCGGCGGATTCGAGGATCTCGGCGACATGTTTGGGGATATGTTCGGGTTCGGCGGCGGACGCCGTCGCACAAAGCGCGGGAACGACATCCAGGTGGACGTGCATCTGTCGTTTCTCGAGAGCGTGTTCGGCGCCGAGAAAGAGATTTCGGTTCAAAAGGCGTCGGCCTGCGATCGCTGCGGCGGGATCGGCGCGGAACCCGGGACGAAAATGAAAACGTGCGCGGATTGCAACGGCTCCGGCGTGCGCGTGTCGGTTCAGCGGACCATTCTCGGTAACATTCAGAGCAAACAAACCTGCGGAACCTGCCACGGACGCGGCGAGGTTCCGGAAACGCGCTGCGGCGCCTGCACAGGGAGCGGGGTTGTGCGCAAGAAGACGACGTTCAACGTCGAAATCCCGGAAGGGGTCGAGGACGGGACGGCGGTGCGCCTCACGGGCGCGGGCGAGGCGATCGCGGGCGGGGAGCCCGGGGATCTGTACGTCCGGTTGCGCGTGAAAGCGGACCCGCGGTTTGAGCGCGATGGCGCGGACATTCGCACGCACAAGCGCGTCGGATTCACGCAGGCCGCGCTCGGCGACACCGTGGAAATCGAAACCGTGGACGGCGCGGTCGATCTCAAGATTCCGCCGGGGACGCAATCGGGGACCGAGCTTCGTTTGCGCGGCAAAGGGGTGCCTGTGCGCGGACACCGGGGCGATCATCTGGTCACGGTCGAGATCGTGACCCCGAAGAACGTCACACGCGAACAGCGCAAACTGCTCGAACAATTGGGTCTCTCGGAGGACTAGTGCTATACTGTCCGAGGACCCTCCTTCGCTAAAGCTTCGGAAGGGCAGGGGGATATGAACGCGTTCTTGAATTTCAATTTCTTCCAGCCGACCTGGGATGTTTTCATCATTCTTTTTTTCGTGATTGCGGCGCTCGTCTACGGCGTCTCACTCGGCCGCGACCGGATCCTCGTCATCCTCGTCTCGATTTACATGGCGCTCGCGGTGGTGAAATACCTCCCGTTCATCACGGACTACAGCGCCAACGTCTCGGTCAACAATGCCTTCGCGTTCCGCATCTCGCTGTTTCTCGGCATTTTCATCCTCCTCTTTTTCTTCCTGTCACAATCCGCGCTTCTCCGTACGTTCGGCAACGACGCAAGACAGGGGAGCTGGATCCAGGTAATCGTGTTTTCGTTTCTCCACGTGGGGCTGCTGATCAGCGTCACGCTTTCGTTTCTTCCTGCGGAAATGACCAGCACGCTTTCGCCTCTCACCATGCTTATTTTCGAGAGCGACGCGGGCAGGGCGTTTTGGATCATCGTCCCCATCGTTGCGATGGCCTTTTTCGGCGCGCGCGGCGGGGAATAGGTGTGCTATACTGTAACGGACTATGGCACTGTTCGGTTTCGGGGGTCCGACAAAAAAAAGCTTTCTCGGCGTGGACATCGGGTCCGGGGGGATTAAGGTTGTCGAATTGTTGAACGAAAAGGGCCGCGCGCGGCTGTCCACCTACGGGTATTCGGAACACCGTCCGGGCGAGCCCATGGTTGCGCCGCTCGATCATCCGAAGGAAACGGCCGAGACGCTCGTGAAGGTGCTCAAAAAATCCGGGGCCACGTCCACCAAGGCGATGGCCGCTCTTCCGTTGTCGAGCGTGTTTTCGGCGATCATCGCCGTCCCGCGCGAAAAGGACGAGAAGATCGTCAAAGAAGCGATCAACGCGCAGGTGCGCAAGCTCACCCCGATGCCGCTCGAGGAGATGATCACCTATTCTACCTTCATCGATCCGTTGAAAACGCCGGTGGCCAAGGAAGTGAAGGGGAAGGATGAGAAGAAAAAAGAAGCGGCGCCGGCCGCGCCTGCGAATCCGCTTGAGGCAGCGCCGGGGTACACGCGCGAGGCCACGAAAAAGCGCGAGTACCTGCGCGTACTCGTGACCGGGTCGGCCAAAACGCTGGTGCAGAAATACATCGAGGTTTTCAAAATAGCGAAATTGGAACTGTTGGCGCTCGACACGGAAGCGTTCGCGCTCATCCGTTCGCTCGTCGGCAAGGACAAAAGCACCGTGCTGGTGCTCGACGTTGGCTCGCAGCGCACGAATTTGACGATCGTCGAAAAGGGGATCCCGTTTCTGACTCGCAGCATCAACGTGGGCGGAGCGACGGTGACGAAGAAGATCATGACGCAGATGGGCATTTCTGAAATGCAGGCCGAGCAGATGAAATACGACCTCGGGACCATGGCAAGCGGCGGACCGACTGCGGCGGGCGGGATGCCGGCGCTGCTCGAGTTCGTGGTGCAGCCGATCCTGAACGAAATTCGATTCGCTTTCCAGCTGTATGCCGGGAACGAATACACGGAAAGCAAGAAGGTCGAAAAGATCATCGTGACCGGCGGCTCGGCGCATCTGCCGCATCTCGCCGACTATCTGTCGCAATCGCTCAACATGAACGTGTACGTCGGTGATCCGTGGGCGCGCGTCATGTATCCGGATGAACTGCGTCCGGTGCTCGACGAGGTCGGCCCGCGTCTGGCCGTTTCGGTGGGCCTCGCGATGCGCGACATCGAATAGTATGCGACGCAAACCGCTCGTGCTCATCGTGGACGAAGACCCGTACCTTGCCGGCATTTACGGACGACGCCTCGAGACGAAGAAATGCGCGGTGAAAGTGGCGGAAAACGTCGCGGATGCCAAAAAACGCATCGCGAAGGTCGTGCCGGACGCGGTGCTCGTCGACGTGTCGATTGACGCCGGAGCCGGGTTCGACCTTGTCCGTGACCTGCGCCGAGACACGGCGACCGCGCACCTGCCGATTCTGGTCGTCACCCAGCTCGGGGATCGCGACAGCGTCAAAAAAGGGCTGGAGGCGGGCGCGGACAGTTATCTCATCAAAGGCCATTTCGTCCCAACGGAGGCCGCGGAAAAGGTGGTGCGATTGATCGAGGAGCGGCGAAAATGATAGCATGATCCATATGACTTCTCGCAAAGGGTTCACCGTCGTCGAAATTTTAGTCGCGCTTGCCATCATCGGCCTTATCGGCACGTTTGCCGCGATCGCGGTCAGCTCCGCGCGCTCCAAGGAGCGCGACGCCACGCGCCTGTCGCACGTGCGCCAGGTTCAGTCCGCGCTCGAAGATTTTTTCGTGGATAACAATGCGTATCCGGCCGGCACCGGGCTTGCGCTCGGGTTCAGCGCCGCCGGGTGTCTGAATACGGATGGGTTTACGCCAAGCTGTGAAGCGTCGGCGACGAACGTGATTCTGCGCGCCGTTCCGGCCACGGTCGCGAGCGGCCTCAAAGGCCAATCCGCGTGCGGAGGCGCCGGAAACGCCTACTGTTACAATCAAATTTCCAGCGGCCAGACGTACTCCATTCAGTTCGAACTTGAAAACGACGTTCCGCTCGCCAACCTCGTGAAAGGGTTGAACTGCGCGACACCGGACGGCATGGCGGCCGGCGCCTGTCCCGCCGCTCAATAATCGTATGATCGCCGGCGCCCTCTTTTTCTTCCTGATCGGTCTTTGCATCGGGAGCTTTTTGAACGTCGTCGTGTTTCGCACGCATGCGGAGATGTCGCTCGGCGGCCGTTCGCATTGCATGGTGTGCGAAGCGCCGATCGCCTGGTATGACCTGATCCCCGTGGTCAGTTTTCTGATGCTCGGCGGGAAATGCCGCAGCTGCCATCAGGCGATTTCCTGGCAGTATCCGGTCGTCGAATTCGTGACCGGGCTCGTGTTCATGCTTGCGTACACGCGCTACGCCACTCAGATGTTCCTGCCGCCGACCGCGACCGTCGACACTTACTGGATCTTCCTTGTTCGCGATCTGCTGTTCAGCGTCTTTTTGATCATCGTGTTCGTCTACGATCTTCGCTACGTGCTGATCCTCGACCGGTTCACGGTTCCCGCCATGATCATCGCGCTCGGATTGAACGTCTGGCTCGGGATGGACCCGCTGTCGCTGTTGCTCGGCGGGCTCGTGATCGGCTCGTTTTTTCTGTCGCAGTACTTGCTCTCGCGCGGCACCTGGGTCGGCGGCGGCGACATCCGCATGGGGATCCTGATGGGACTCATGCTCGGTCTGCGCGACGGCTTGCTCGCCCTGTTCATCGCCTACATGATTGGCGCCATCGTCGGGATCGGCCTCCTGCTTTCCGGAAAGGCCACGCCGCGTTCGCAGGTCGCTTTCGGGACCTTTCTGACGGTCGCCACGTTCGTCGCACTTCTGTTCGGCGATCCGATCGTGAACTGGTATCTCGGGATGTTTACCACCTGATATGCAGCCTCCGGATGTTCTCATCAAGATTTTGAATGAGCAGGGAACCGAGGTTGGCGCCAAGCCACGCCGTGAAATCGACAAACGCCTCGACATCGTGCACTGCGCGGATGCGTTCATCATCCAGAATCACCTGCTCGTTCTTGCGCAAATCCCGTCGACCACGCTCTACGGCGGGACCTACAGCGCGCCCGCCGCGACCATGATCCGCCTGGGCGAATCGCCCGAAGCAGCCGTCGAGCGCGCGCTCGCGACAGAACTTGGCGTCTCCGGCGCGAACCCAATCCGCCTTGGCGAGAAATTTTACGCCTACCCCGACGGCGTCAAACGTCTGAAAACCACCTTTGTCTTTGACTGGGAAGGTCCCATCACCCCTAACCCCGACGACGTGTCCGCAATCTTCGGTTTTCAACGAACCGAGCTCGAAGCCGCGATGCGGACAAATCCCGCTCAATTTTCCCCGACCTTCCAGGCGACGTGGAAGGATTACGGAGCGGTGCTGCCGTTTTGATCTCCTGACTAGATTAGCCAATTCCGCGCCCAGGGCGCGGTTTTCAAATTCGGAAGAAATGGGCTAGAATACGTCGCGTATGGCCTCGGAAATGAGCAAAACGGATGCGAAGGCGCGGGTGGAAAAACTGCGCGAATCCATCAACAAATACCGATACGAATATCACGTTCTGGACAAGAGCGAGATTTCGGATGCGGCGCTCGATTCACTGAAACACGAGCTGTACATGCTCGAGCAGAAATTTCCGGATCTGATCACGCCGGATTCGCCGACGCAGCGCGTGGGCGGGAAGGCGCTTGCGAAGTTCGAGAAGGTGCGGCATCGCGCGAAGATGCTGTCGATGGAAGACGTGTTCACGCCCGAAGAATTTTCGGATTGGTACGAGAAGCTCGTGGAGCGGCTCGGGAAGAAATCGCTCGATGTATTTTGCATGGTGAAACTTGACGGCCTTGCGGTTTCGCTCGTGTACGAGGACGGCCTGCTCAAAACGGCTGCGACGCGCGGGGACGGGGAGATCGGCGAGGACGTGACCGCGAACGTGCGGACGATGGAAGCGGTGCCGCTCCGACTCGAAGGGAAGCGCGGCGCGCGCGGCGTTGTCGAGGTGCGCGGGGAGATTTATTTTCCGATTTCCGAATTTGAGAAACTGAACGCGCGGTTGAAGAAAACCGGCGAAGAACCGTTTGCGAACCCAAGAAATGCGGCGGCGGGAACGATCCGTCAGCTCGATCCGAAGATCACCGCGGAGCGCAACCTGTCGTTTTTCGCGTGGGATCTCGTAACCGATCTCGGACAAAAGACGCATGCCGAGGAGTGGAAAACGCTCCGCGAGCTCGGTTTTCGCGCGAATGCGGAGAGCGAAGTGGCGAGTTCGGTTCCCGAGGTCCAGAAATTCTGGGAGAAGATGCAAAAGAAGCGTGAGAAACTCGACTACTGGATCGACGGAACCGTGGTGCGCGTGAATGAGAACGATGCGTTCGAACGGCTCGGCGTGATCGGCAAGACGCCGCGCGGACTCGTCGCGTGGAAGTTTCCGGCCGAAGAGGTGACGACGGTGATCGAGGATGTTGAATGGTTTGTTGGGCGCACCGGGGCACTCACGCCGGTCGCGGTCGTGAAGCCGACCTGGATCGGCGGGACCACAGTGAAACACGCGTCGCTGCACAACCTCGACGAGATCGAGCGGTTGGACATCCACATCGGGGACACAGTCATTTTGTACAAAGCAGGCGACATCATTCCGAAGGTGAAGAACGCGCTTGTCGAGCTGCGTCCGAAACAGGCGAAGAAAATCGTTCCGCCGAAACACTGCCCGGTGTGCGGCTCGCCGGTCGAACGCCGCGAGGGCGGGGTCGCGCTTTTGTGCACGAACAAACGCTGTTTCGCTCAAGAGGAGGCAGGGATCCTGCTCGCCGCGCGCGCGTTCGGGATCGACGGGATCGGGCCGTCGACGATCGCGGTGTTGCTCGAACAGAAGCTCGTTCACTCGGCTCCTGAACTGTTTACGCTTACGATCGATGATCTCATGGGCCTCGAGCGGTTCGCGGAAATCTCCTCGAAAAAACTCGTGGACGAAATTCAATCGAAGAAGCATATCGCGCTCGACCGGTTCATCACCGGTCTCGGGATTCGCAACGTCGGTGAGGAAACGGCGATCGATCTGGCCGAAGCGTTCGGGACGATCGAGAAGATCATGCATGCGAGCAAGGACGAACTCATGGCCGTGCCGCAGATCGGCGAGATCGTTGCGACGAGCATCGCGGAATTTTTTGCGGACGAACACAACCGCAAGCTCGTCGCCGCGTTCGAGCAGAACGGCGTAAAAATCGCGCACGCAAAAAAACGCGCGGCCGGTCCGCTCACGGGAAAGACGTTCGTGTTGACCGGCACGCTCGCCTCGCTCGGCCGCGAAGAGGCGAAAGAAAAAATTCGTGCTCTCGGCGGCGAGCCGTCCGAGAACGTGAGCAAGAAAACGAGCTACGTTATCGTCGGCGTCGAACCGGGGTCGAAGGCCGAGAAAGCGAAAAAACTCGGGGTAACCACCTTGTCGGAAAAAGAGTTCCTCGCTATGATTGCCTCGAAATAACCCTATGAAACTGTCCAAAGAAGAGGTGCTCCACATCGCAGACCTTTCCCGGCTCGCCCTCTCGGACGAGGAAACCGAGCAATATCAAGACCAGCTCGGGTCGATTTTGGGATACGTAAACAAGCTGCAAGAACTCAACACGGATGGCGTGGCAGAATTTTCGCACGGCTCGGATCTCACGAACGTCTTTCGCGCTGACGAACCAAAGGCATGCGGCGCGATGGAGCATGATTCGATCGTGAACGCGTTCCCAAGGAAGCAGGGGGTGCTGCTCGAGGTGCAGGCGGTATTCGACGATCGCACCGAATAATATGGATGTCTCTACATTGACCATTGCCGAAGCGGGGAAGAGCCTTGGGAACAAAGCATTCTCGAGCAAAGAGCTTGTGAACGCTCACCTCGATCGCATCAACGCGCATGACAAGGATCTGCATGCGTTTTTGCATGTGTCCGAGACCGCGCTCGAAGCGGCGGAAGCGATCGATGCGCGTCGTGCCAAGGGCGAGGAGCTCGGCCCACTCGCCGGGATCCCGCTCGCGATCAAAAACAACATTCTCATTCAGGGATGGAAAACCACCGCAGGCTCAAAGATTCTGGAAAACTATGAAGCCGCCTACAACGCGACGGTGATCGACCGGCTGCGCGACGCGGGCGCCATTTTTATCGGCGCGACGAACATGGATGACGCGGCCATGGGCTCCTCAACCGAGACATCGCATTTTGGTCCGACAAAAAATCCGTGGAATGTGACGAAAGTCCCGGGCGGCTCGAGCGGCGGCTCGGCGGCGGCGGTTTCGGCCGGATTCGCGATGGGCGCGCTCGGCACGGACACCGGCGGATCGATCCGTCAACCCGCCTCGCTCTGCGGGGTCGTCGGCCTGAAACCGACGTACGGACGCGTGAGCCGCTACGGCGCGATTGCGCTTGCGTCGAGCCTCGACCAGATCGGCCCGCTCGCGCGCACGGTCGATGACGCCGCGCTCTTACTCGAAGCGATTCAGGGCGACGATCCGAAGGACGCGACCACCGTCGCAGACGCGGACGTGAGCGTCCCCGAGCTCATCCCTGGTGACGTGAAAGGGATGAAGTTTGGCGTACCGAAAGAATATTTCATCGACGGCATGGACGAACAGGTGAAGCGTTCCGTGATGGATGCGGTCGCCCTGCTCGAAAAGGGCGGGGCGGAGATCCACGAGATCTCGCTCCCGCACACGGAATATGCGCTCGCCGCGTACTACGTCGTTCAACCGTGCGAAGCGAGTTCGAACCTGGCGCGCTACGACGGGATTCGCTACGGACACTCGGCGAGCGGGCAGGATCTGAAGGAAACCTACGCGCGTTCGCGCGGGGAAGGGTTCGGGTCCGAAGTGAAGCGTCGCATCATGCTTGGCAGCTACGCGCTCTCGAAGGGCTATTACGACGCGTATTACAAAAAAGCGCTGCAGGTGCGCACGCTGTTGCGCCGCGACTTCGACGAGGCGTTCAAGAGCGTGGATGCGATCGTGTGTCCGACCTCGCCGACCGTGGCGTGGGGACTCGGGGAAAAATTCAACGATCCGCTCGCCATGTACCTCGCGGACATCTTCTCAGTCGCCGCAAACCTCGCCGCGATCCCGGCGATGTCGATCCCGTGCGGGTTCGTGAATGATCTCCCGGTCGGAATGCAGCTGATGACCCGTTCATTCGGCGAGGCGACCCTGTTCCGCGCCGGCAAGTACTACCAGAGCGTGACAGATTGGCACACGCGCGCACCGAAGTTGTGATCCCGTATTTTCAATTCACATCCTTCCAGCTCGGCCCCCTCACTATTCAGGTGTGGGGCCTGTTGGTGGCGATCGGTTTTCTCGCGGGCGGATATGCGTCGGCGTGGATGGCGAAGCGCCGCGGACTGAACCCGCAGGTCGTCTGGGACATGCTCGGATGGATCATTCTCGGAGCCATGGTCGGCGCCCGGCTGTTCCACGTCCTGTTTTACGATCCGAGTTACTACCTCGCGAACCCGCTCGACACATTCAAGATCTGGCAGGGCGGCCTCTCGAGCGTGGGTGGATTCCTCGGCGCGTTTCTGATCGGCCTCTGGCGCGCACGGCGCATGAAGATCGACCCGTGGAAGTACGCGGATGCGGGCGTGTTCGGTTTGCCGCTCGGCTACGGGATTGGACGGATCGGCTGTTTCTTGATTCACGACCACCCGGGAACGGCTACGGACTTTTTTCTGGGCGTAAAATATCCGGACGGGGTGGTTCGACACGATCTCGGTCTGTATCAGGCCATCGATGGGTTCGTCTTATTCGCCATTTTCTTGATTCTCGCCAAACGAAAAGCGCCGAGCGGCACCTATCCGACCGTCTTTCTCATTTGGTACGGCGTGACGCGGTTTTTCCTTGATTTTCTGAGGGCCACCAGCGGTCCGGTCGTAGATGTACGTTATGCCGGCCTGACCCCCGCGCAGTACGCGTCGATTGCGATGGTCATCGCCGGATGCTTTGTTGGGAGGAAGTATCGGCGCAGCCAAAAGTTATCCACTATCAAGAGTCCTTAGACCCGCTATAATCTAATCGATTATGGCGGGTTTTGTTTCTAAGAAGCTCATTGGCGGAATGCCGATCGGGAGAATATTTCTCGTCGCTTTTTTTATCTGCGTTGGGGTGATTTGCTATGGGCATCCGGTCTTTGCCGCCACACGCACGTGGGATGGAGGTGGGACGGACGGCACGTGCGGGGGATCCGCCGGGGATGGCAACAAGTGGTCCTGCGCGGCCAACTGGAGTGTGGATACCGCCCCGATTGCCGGTGACATCGCGACGTTTAATGCGACCTCGACAAAGGCGGCCACAATCGACACGGCATTCAACATTGCCACGCTGAACATCAATGTCGGATACACCGGGACGATCACCCAATCCGCCGACCTGACCATCACCACCAGTTTCGTGCACAACACGACCAACGGGACGTACACCGGATCCTCCGGAACGCTGATCTTCAGCGGGGCGACGGCGGCATCCTGGGACGTTGACACCGGGGACGACACCTTCAACAACGTCAACATCAACAAGAGCAACGGCATCAATGTTACCTTGGTTGCCGGCGACACGGCCGTGGTCAACACGTTGCTGACATTGACCGACGGCAACCTCAACACCGCGACCGTCAACGCCACAGGCGACGTGACGCATGGGACGAACTTCGACGGCGGCACAACCACCCTGTCCATCACCGGGGCGGCCGCGCGCACGATCAATCTGACCGGCGGCGGTCAGATGCCGGTCCTTTCTTTGAACGCCGCGAGCGTAACGATGAACGGACCTTCTTCGGGTTCGGTGCAGTTCGATGGCGCCACCACGTTTCAATCCGGCACTTTCGCCGGCGGAGCGGGGGACCTGACCTTTGTCGGGGCGGTTACTGTTTCCGGCGGGTCCATGACGCTCGGCGGCGGGACGAACACGCTGTCCAGTTCCTTGACCGCGTCGAGCGGGTCGTTCGACAACGGAACCGGCAGCACGACCATCACCGGCGCCGTCAGTTTTTCCGGTGCCACATTCAACGGGTCGAGCGGGACGGTTGATCTCAATAACACGTTCACATTGTCGGCCGGGACGTTCAATGCCGGAAGCAGCAGTTGGCAGATTTCGGGAAACTTCACGCACACGGCGGGCGGAACGTTCAACAAGGACACCAGCTCGTTTTCGCTGGACGGAGCGGCAGCGACGATTAACGTCACAACCACG
>CAZOPY010000002.1:0-24555 GCA_964581945.1 uncultured Gammaproteobacteria bacterium
CTTCGCGGTCCCGACGTCTCCGCAGATGAGCGCGCTGCCGCGCTCGACCATCTGCCGGATCCAGAGCCGGACGTGCATCGACGGGAACGGCCGATCCGACCCCTTGATGTGCTCGTGGAACGCGTCGAACCGCATGAGCCGCAGCTCCTCGAACATCGCCGCGAGGCGGTCGAGGATCTTCTGCTCGTTCGGATGGGTCGCGGTCTCGGAGCGCGTGCGAAGCGTGTCGAGATACCCTTCGGGCTCCCGGTTGAAGCGGCGCACGTCCGAGCGCAGGCGGTAGCGGACGTGGATGTTGATGTCCTCGTCCGTCATCCGCTCGTAGAAGTCCCGCGGCAAGGGCGGCGGCAGGTAGGCGACCTCTTCGCCCTCGAGCCCGAGCCGACGCTTGCAGTGACGGGTCTTGTAGTCCGTCGCCACGTGGTACAGCTGCTCGATCGCGATGAACAGCTCGGGGTGGCGGCGGAGCAGGTACTCGGCGATGAGGCACGGGTCCGTTTCCGGATCCTCGACGAACGCGCGCAACTCCTCGTTCTCCGCCATGAGACGGTCGAACGTGGCCTGGTCCGCGTCGTCGGGAAGGAAGACGTACCCCATCTCTTCGACGAGGAACTTGTGGTACTTCGCCCGCTCTGCCGGGAGCGGGACGGACGCGAGGACCAGCCGGTCTTCGCGCGGGGCGCGCTTGTAGGCGCGCGTAGCGTTACCGACCTTGGTCATCGACTCCATGATGTCTCCTTGCCGGTTGTGAACCGACCGCGAAAGATAGCAAAAAACCTCGGCTCCGTCAAGCGGTGGCCGAGGCTGTCCTGGTTAATAATTCGTCCCGCTCTGTGTCTGATCGCGTTCGATCAGGATTTTCGTTCCCGTGCGGACGCCGTGGGCGACGGCGTAGTGGGCCGGGAGCTCGAGCACTTCGGTCGCGTCAACGGGCGGGCGGTAGATCGGCAACGGCGCGCCGGGGGCCGGCACGGGCGCTTCCTCGACCACATACACGACCTCGCCCTGATTCATCCATACGATGTCGATCGGAAACTGCATGTCTTTCATCCAGATGCCAATCTGCTCCGGCGAGGCGTAAGGAAACAGCATCCCGGTGCCGGCGGCCAGGCCGTCGCGTCCGGACAAGCCGCGCGCTTTTTGCTCGGTGGTGGTCGCAACCTCGGCGGCTACGTACGAACCGTCCGGCAGGATCACGTTCGTCCATTCGGTGATCGGCGCGAGACGGTTGATCGAACTGAACAGCGCGACGAGCACGACGCCGACGAGGAACACGCTGGCAAAGATTTGAAAAAAACGGTTCATACGTTTCGGCGGCGTTCATGGGCGACTAAGACGACCGCAGCGATGATCATCCCAAGCGTGAGCAATCCGAGAGCGAACAGCTTCTCACGGCTCTGCAAAAATAAGGTGAGGATCCCGAACGCGGCGGCGAGCGCGTAATAGGTGAGCACGATGCGGCGCTGCGACCAGCCAAGATCGAGCAGCCGATGGTGCAGGTGTTTTTTGTCGCCCTTCGCGGCCGCCGCAAGCCCGCCGCGCGCCACGCGCCGCGCCACGACCCAGATGACGTCCAAAAGCGGGATCGCGAGCACCAAGAGCGCGGTCGCGAGTTTGCCCCCAGAAATCACCGCGAGCGTGCCGAGCAAGAACCCAACAAACGTGCTACCGGATTCGCCGAGAAAAATACGCGCGGGATGAAAATTCCAGACGAGAAATCCGAGCAGTGCCCCGAGCGCCACAGCCGCGAGCAACGCGACGTCCGGCTGGAAATACGCGGCGGTGAGCGCAAGCAGCATCACCATGAGCGTCCCGATCGCGGACACGCCGGTCGCCAGGCCATCGAGTCCGTCCAGGAATTTCGTCGTGAACATGACCAGCAAAAGCCAAACGAACACCAGGACGTTTGATTGCCACGCAGCGAGATAAATCACCCCGCCAAACGGATTCGTCAGTTTCTCGACCTGGATCCCGAATGCGATGGCGGTGGCGGCCGCAAGCACGGGCGCGATCCACGCGAAGCGCGGCGGCAGTTCGTAACGGTCATCAAGGAAACCGCCAACCATCAGGATCAGCCCGCCGAGGAGAAAGCCGACGTAATGCATCGTCGTGATCTCGCCGCTCGTGAGCGCGCGCGACGTGGCGAGCAACACGCCGACCAGAATGGCGATCGTGCCGTAGATCGCGAGTCCGCCGAGGAGCGGCATCGGATGCGCGTGAATTTTGCGCGGCGAGGTGGGGTGGTCCAGCACGCCAAGCGCGCGCGCGAGCCGCTCGACCAGCCGCGTTGCCAGAAGCGAGAGGACGAACGACAGCGCGAACCACGGGAGCAGCGTCATCATAGCTCCGGCGCTTTTTCGATCTCGATCGTCCCGCCGGGTTTCAAGACGACCGTGTCGCGGCGGCCGATCTTCCCTTCCAAGAGCGTGGTCGCGAGCGCGTTGTCTACCTGCTCTTGCACCACACGGCGCAACGGACGCGCGCCGAACGTCGGATCGAACCCTTTTTGCGCGAGCTCCGCGACCGCCGCGTCCTCCGCGCGGAAATGGATCCCTTTGGCCTCGAGCCGCTCCGCGACCTTGTTGACCATGAGGTAGGCGATTTGCAGCACGTCGTCGGACGTGAGCGGCTTGAACACGATCACGGCGTCAAACCGGTTCAAAAATTCCGGACGATACACGGTCTTCAGTTCCGATTCCATGAGCTGCGTTTTGATTGTCTCGACCGGCATTCCGGCGCGCACCGAATCCTGGATGAATTGCGTTCCGGCGTTCGACGTCGCAATCAGAATGGTGTTCGTAAAATCGATCGTGCGGCCGCCGTTGTCGGTCAGCCGACCGTCGTCCATCACCTGCAGGAACAGGTTCAAAATATCCGGGTGCGCTTTTTCGAGTTCGTCGAGCAACACGATCGAGAACGGATGCTGGCGCACCGCCTCGGTGAGCAGCCCGCCCTCTTTCGACCCCGGCGAACCGATCAGACGATAGACGCTTGCCTTGTCCTGATATTCGCTCATGTCAAAACGCTGCATCGCTTTCTCGTCGCCGAAATAGGACTCGGCGACGGTTTTGGCGAGCTCGGTCTTTCCGACCCCGGTCGGCCCAAGGAACAGGAAATTCGCGATCGGACGGTTCTCGCTCTTCAGCTCGGCGCGCGCGCGACGCAACGCGGATGCGACCGCCTTCACCGCCTCTTCCTGTCCGATGACGCGCCCGTGCATCTGGTCTTCCAAGTGCAGCAACTTCTCGCGCTCCTCGGCCCCGACCTGCGTGACCGGGATGTTCGTCTTCGCCGCCACGATGCGCGCGACGTCTTCCTTGGTGACGAGCGTGTTCACCCCTTTGTTCTTGCGCGTGTCAAGCGCGACCTCTTTGGCAATCTCGATCGCCTTTTCCGGCAGATATTTTTCGTGAATGTAGCGGTCGGACAGCTGGGCGCACGCTTCGAGCGCTTCGAACGCGAAGATCACCCCGTTCTGATTTTCAATCGACGCGGCCTTTGTTTCGAGAATGCGGATCGCCGTGTTGACGTCCGGCTCCCCGACCGTCACCTTCTGGAACTGGCGGCCGAGCACGGAGGATTCGACCACGGCCACGTACGCGTCCGGCGTCGTCGTCGCGATCACGAACGTGAATCCGCGATTCAGCGCTTCGACCAGAATGGAGGTGAGGTCCATCGAATGTTCTCCGCCGGACGAGAGGCCGGTCAGCTGCTCGACGTTCGGGATCGCGAGCACGATGTTCGCGGAGCGTGCGATCTCGTTCAACATGGTGACGAGCCGTTCCTGCGCCTCGGCCGGCCCGGCGCCCGACAACAGCGCCGGGAGCGACAAAGACACGAGCCGCTTGTCCTGCAGAATGCGCGGGACGTTTTCTTCGACCATGCGCTCCGCCACCCCGGCGAGCAGCGCGTCCTTCCCGACCCCGCTTGGGCCGACGAGTACGACACTCTGGTTTCCGCCTTCGATCACACGGAACATGTTTTCCATTTCCTTGTCGCGGCCAATCAAAAGAGGCAGGCGGCCGTACACCGCGTCGGCGGTGAGATCGGTCGTGACGCGATCCAAGTTCGGCGTAGCCACCGAGGTCATCGAGCGGTTCATCGCCCCGACCGGTTTGCGTAGCGCGGCTTTACGGAACCGCTCATAGCGCTCGCGCAGCTGATCGTTGATGCGGACCCATTCGACGACGTTGTCGAACCGTTCTTCGGTCACCTCTTTGCCGTACAGAAGTTCCTTCACGAACTCGTCGCGACGATACGCTTCCTGCATGAGTTCGAGTGGCGAAACGGCGTGGCGGCTCTGTGTATACGCGTTCAGAAAGGCGGCGAGCAGTGTTTCGACCGCGCTTGCACCAAGTTGCGTTTCGGGGCCGATCGGAAGCTCGCCCAGCTTGCGCGCAAACGAGGGTTGCAGCGAGTCGAACCGGACCCCGAGCCGGCCGAACACCACGGCGCATTTTTCCGACGAGAGCGAAGCAATGAACAGGTGCAGCGGCGCGACCTCCGCGTGGCCGAATTTCTGCGCGAGCTCAAACGCGTCCTCGACCGTCTTCATGGCCGTCGATTCAAACACGCGCGCAATGTTCAGCTCGTGCTTGCGCGTGGGGAGAGCGTCGACGGTCGGGAGCGGTGCGTCGTAGGGCCGTTTTGGAATGATGACCTTCTCGCGCGTCGCCTCGGTCAGACGATAGCCGACGAACAGCGCGCACAGAAGGGCGAAAAAGATCCCGAACAGCCCGAGGTTTGGCGTCACCCAAAAGGCGGGGTCGATCAACCGTTCCACGCGGCCGAGGATGACGACCTGGACGACGAACCAGAGCACTCCGACCACGCCCGCGACGAGGATCGCGACGTTCACGGCCGCGGACGCCCGGTCGCGCACGTGACGGAGCCCGATCGAGGTGCGGTCCACGCGCTCGCGCCAAACATAGGCGGTGTTGCCGATCACGACCGCGCGCTCTTCCCCAAGAGTTCCCGCCCGTTCCAACTCATTCATACGACAGGAAAGAAAATCGCCCCCAGATGGAACAGGGTCCCGAGCGTGGCGAGCGGAAGCGAAACCAGATACGCGATCAAAACTGCGATCACGATCACGATCCACCCGACCAGCACGATCGAACGAAACACGATCATGAACAGCCGAATGCCGAAGCTAATGATCTTTCCCCAGATGTCCGTCGCCCCATACATCGGCACGAACAAATTTTTCATCCACACCCCAAGACCAAGACTCACGAACTGCCCTTGAACGGATCGAGCCGCCCATGCGAACATGAGGGCCACCCCGCGGGTGTACCACCACACCGGAAAGCCAACGATTCCACCAAAAAAATCGATGAAAAAGTAGCGCAAGACGAGCAAAGGCGTTTGCTGACCCATAGATGAATGTATTTTATCGTAAACAGGGGACCCGAACAAGCACTGCAACTTTGGCGGACATCCCGCGATATACCCACGTAAAAACCATCATTTTTTATGACGGACGAATCTCCGAAATCTCGATCCACTTCTGCCCTCCCAATGGTCCTTGGCATCGCGGTCGTGCTTGGCCTGGGCGGCCTTGCGCTCGCTGAGCAAGCTGGCGCGCTTCCGACCCTGTTTCAATCTGCGGCGCCCGTGACGAACTCGGGCGAACAAAAAACGGTCGTGCAGGTCGTTTCGGAAGAGTCCGCGGTGATCGACGCGGTGAAAAAGGCGTCGCCCGCAGTCGTGAGCATCATCGCCTCGGCGGACGTGCCGAAGATGGAACGCTGCATGAAGGACCTGACCCCGCCCGGATTCGGCGGCGGATTCCAGTTCCAGATGCCGGGGGTATGCCAAAACGGGACGCAGAACCAAGAGGTCGGCGCCGGGAGCGGGTTCCTTGTGAGCGACGACGGCTACATTTTGACGAACAACCACGTGGTGGAAGCCGGCGGCGGACAGAACACGTCGTTCACCGTGATTCTGAACGATGACGGAAACAAAGGCGAAGAGGTGACGGCCACCGTGCTCGCCACCGACCCGACCAACGACATCGCTGTGCTCAAAATCGACAAGACCGGACTCCCCTTCCTCACCTTCGCCGATTCGGACCAGCTCCAGGTTGGCCAAACCGCGATCGCGATCGGCTACGCGCTCGGCGAATTCGAAAACACCGTGAGCAAAGGGGTCGTGTCCGGTCTCTCCCGCTCGATTGAAGCAGGCGACCAGGGCGGCGGGCAGCCGGAACAGCTGTTCGGAATCATTCAGACCGATGCCGCGATCAATCCGGGCAACTCGGGCGGGCCGTTGCTCGACATCAGCGGAAATGTGATCGGGATGGACACGGCCATGGCATCCGCGCAATCCATCGGATTTGCGATCCCGGCCAACGACGTGAGGAGCGAATACGAGAGCGTGAAGAACACCGGCAAAATCACCCGCGCATTCCTCGGCGTCCGCTATGTCATGATCGATAAGCAGCTGCAGACCGAACAGAGCCTGGCCTACGACTACGGCGCGCTCGTCTTGCGCGGCCAAAACATCACGGACCTGGCCGTGACGCCGGGGAGTCCGGCGGACAAAGCGGGGATCGTCGAGAACGACATCATTCTCGCCTACAACGGCCAAAAAATCGACGGCGACCATCCGCTCTCCTCCTACATAAACAAAGCGACCGTCGGAGAAACGATCACCTTGCACATTTCGCACAAGGGCGAAGAGAAAGACGTTCAGGTCACGCTGGACGCGCGGCCTGACGTAACCGCTCCATAAGGCGAAGATAGAACCGGAGGTTGTGCGTGGTCGCGAGCCGGAGCGCGAGGATCTCGCCGGTTTGGAACAGATGACGCAGATACGCCTTCGAGGTGGTCTTGCAGGTCGAACAATCGCAGAAAGGGTCGAGGGGTTCGTCGGCAAAGGCGAACCCTTCGTTTGTGATGTGAAGCTGCGCGTAAAAATCCGTGCGCTCGTCGCCATCGAGTGGGTTCCATGTGCTTGGATCTTGGTTCCAGACGAAGAGCGTGCCGTGGCGCGCGTTGCGAGTAGGGAGAACGCAGTCGAACATGTCGACTCCGGCACGCACATAATGAACGATCTCCTCCGGCATCCCGCCACCCATAAAGTAGCGAGGTTTGTCCGCCGGAAGTTTCTCGCAAATGAACTCGGCGATTCGATACGCATCCTCACGCTTCTCGCCGACCGACAACCCACCGATCGCGTACCCGTCGAACCCGATCTCGAGCAGGCCGTTCAAAGACCGCTCGCGCAAATCCTCATGCGTCCCCCCTTGCACGATCCCGAACAGATTCTCGCCCCTGAACGCGTCCTTGCACCGCTTCGCCCAACGCAGCGAGCGCTCCATCGCGTCTTCGTACCGCTCCCGAGACGAGTCGCCGGCGGCCACGTCGTCGAACTGCATAAAGATGTCCGACCCGATCGCGGATTGCATCTGCATCGAGAGTTCGGGGGTGAGCATGATCTTCGCTCCGTCGATGTGCGACTGGAACGCGACCCCGTCCTCGGTCGTTTTGTTTGTTTTCGAGAGAGAGAAAACCTGATACCCGCCACTGTCGGTCAGGATCGGTTTGTTCCAGTTCATGAGGTGATGAAGCCCGCCGAGTTTCTGCATCGCCTCGAGTCCGGGACGCAGCAGCAGATGGTACGTGTTCGAGAGCACGATCGACGCGCCGAGCGACTCGACCTCCGCGCTCGACAGCGTTTTCACGGCGCCCTTCGTTGCGATCGGCATAAAACAGGGCGTCTCAATGACGCCATGTTTCGTGGTCAGCTGACCGCTTCGAGCTTTGTTGTAGGTTCCGAGGAGTTCAAACATACCCACCCGCCTGTATTTCCCAGTACTGTTTATACAATCCTCCCCGTTTGATCAAGTCTTCATGTTTCCCCTGGTCGACCACGCGTCCTTTTTCGAGCACGACGATGTTGTCCGCGGAAAGAACCGTGGAAAGGCGGTGCGCGATGACGAGCGTCGTGCGATCCTTCATCACTTCCTTCAACGCTGCCTGAAGATCGTGCTCGGTTTTTGAGTCGAGCGCGCTCGTGGCCTCGTCGAGCACGAGGATCGGCGGATCGGCGAGCAGAACGCGCGCGAGCGCGATGCGCTGCTTTTGTCCGCCGGAAAGTTTGAGTCCGCGTTCGCCGACGGCGGTGTTGTATCCGTCCTTCAGACCGCTGATGAAGTCATGCGCCTGCGCGCGCTTGCAAGCGGTGATCACCTCTTTTTCGGTCGCGTCCGGACGTCCGAATTTCAGGTTGCCGAGGATCGTGTCGTTAAACAGAATGTTCTCCTGCATGACGAACCCGACGTTCTGTCGGAGCGATTTCAGTTTGATGTCGCGCAGATCATGGCCGTCGAGCGTGATCCGGCCGCCGGTCGGATCGTAAAAACGCATGAGCATGTTGGAGAGCGTGGACTTCCCCGCTCCGGATCCGCCGATCAGCGCGACCGTTTTTCCGGCGGGAATCGTGAACGACACACCGCGCAGCACCTCGGCGCCCGAGCGGTACGAAAACTTCACGTCCTCGAACGCGACGTCGCCATGAATATCTTTCAGCGTGACGGCATCCGGGCGTTCCTGAATGTCCGGCACCTCGGCCCACAGCGCTGCCGTCCGACGAATGCGCACCAAATGGCGCGTCACCTCGGGCAGCACGTTCAGGGCGGCTTGCAACGAGTTCAGAATATACGTGCTCAATCCGAGGAACATGATCATCCTGCCGACGGTTGTCTGGCCCTGGACCACGTACCAAGCGCCGACCGCGAAGATACACAGGCGGCCGAGCAGATATACGCCGCCGGATCCGGCTTCGGTGATCGCCCATTTTTTGTTGACGTGCAGCTGGCGATCCAGCGCCTCGCGGAAGAGCGTGCTGAACTTTTTGACGACACGCGTTTCGCCCGCGAACCCCTTCACCGTCCCGATGTTCGCAAACGAATCGCCGGTGTGACCGCTAATCTCCTCCCACAGTTTGTGCGCTTCATGCTGTTCTTTCTCCGTTTTCTTGTAGTTGTAGAACCCGAGTCCGATCAAGATCGGCAACGGAACAAGCGACACGACCGTGAGTCGCCAATCGATCGAGAGGCCGAGCGCCAACCCGATCCCGATCGTGAACAGCGCCGCAAGCGACGTGCGCAAGATGAACGTGTTCAGCGTCCAGAGCGCCTCCCAGGTGTTGTCGAATTTGCGCAGCATTTCGCCGGCGCGTTCCTCCTGAAAACGACGCACGTCCAGCCGGAGCATGCGTTCGTACATCGCTTGCATGAACCATCCCTGCCACTGGTTGCCGAATTTCCAGACGGCATAGGTGAAAGCCGCCGAAAGCGCGGTTTCGGCAACCACGATGGCGGTCCAGAGCACCAGGTAGGGCGCAAGCGCGGCAAACGCATCGGAGGCGGCGGTCGCACGCGTCGAGAGCGCGATCAGCGCGTCCACGAGCGAGCCGTACAGATACGGTTCCGCGAGCGCGACGCCGGTGGATGCCGCGGCAAGCAACACGAACAACACGAAGTACCATCGAAGCGGTTTGATCGACGGCCAGAGCATGACGAGCGTGTCGCGAATGGAGGCATTCTTTTTTTCCATGCGGATATGTTAGCACAAAAAACGACCTTTGTCCGGTGACAAAAGTCGTTCGCGCCTCTTTCATTGGATGTTTGTTTGGCGCCAGCGTCACACCCAGACTGCCCGAGCGCGACGTTTGGTTATCGGTTAAACGACATCGTGGGGACGCTTCCAGAAAGGTAGTTCGGCGTCGGCGCCTTCACGAGTCCCAGCATCGGAACTTTTTTTGAAACCGTGTCGAGAGAACGCGATTCCGCGATCGCCACCTCCATTTTTTGGTTTTCGAGCTGCAGCGTGTTGATGCGCGTTTCGAGATCGCGGATGTGGTACCCCTTCGTCGCCGCGCGGTTGACCTGCACGATGTACATGACGCTCACGATGAGCATGACGCCGAGCAGGAGCAGGTTGAGCCGCACAACATTGTGACCGACCGCGGCCACGGCCGTGCGGGTTTTGCGAATCGACGAGAACAGGGTTTGGGAAAACTTCGACATACCATCATATCCGCTCGGCGACGCGCAACTTGGCACTTCGAGACCGCGGATTGTGTTTCAATTCCTCCTCCGTCGGAACTTCGACATGCTTCGTAAGCACGCGCAGTTCCTTCCCGTCGTGGGCTTTTAAGTAAACCTTCACGACGCGATCCTCCAAGGAGTGGAACGATATGACCGCAAGTTTGCCGCCGGGTTTCAGAAGCGCGATCAGGTCGGGCAACGCTCGCTCGAGTTCGCCGAGTTCGTCGTTGACCGCAATGCGCAATGCCTGGAACACCCGTGTGGCCGGATGGATCTTGCCGCGTCTGGGCACGACCGACGTGATGACGTCGACCAATTGCAGCGTCGTCAGGATCCGTTCCTTTCGCCGAGCGCTGATAATGGCGTCGGCGATCTTGTGGGCAAATCGTTCTTCTCCGTAGATGCGGAATATCCGCACGAGTTCGTCTTTCGTCCAACCGTTCACGATCACCGCCGCAGACAGTTCCTGCGTGCGGTCATACCTCATGTCCAAAGGTCCTTGATTCTGGAAAGAGAATCCACGTCCAGCGTCCTCGACATGAGCTGAAGAGAAACCCAGGTCCAGCAAGATCCCAGAGATTGAAGTAAAGCCGAGGTCATAGGCGTGCTTCGTGAGGTTGGCGTAACTGTCGCGCACGAATGTGACGGCCTTGCCGTACTTCGCAAGACGTTCGCGGGCGGTTTCCAGATTGACTTCGTCGCGGTCGATCGCGAGAAGACGGCCGTCAGGGAGGATGCGCTTCAGAATTTCTTGCGCATGCCCTCCCTGTCCCACGGTTCCGTCTATGAAATGCTCTCCCGGTTTTGGATCGAGAGAGCGAATCACCGCGTCAAGCATGACTGGGGTATGAGAATATTCCGTCATACGCCCAATTGCCCAAGCTGTTCAGCGATCCGCTCCGCATCCGCCTCCGCGCCTGTTTTGTACGTCTCCCATTTCGAGGCGTCCCAAATTTCCATGCGCGTGTACAAACCGGCGACAACGACATTTTTTTCTATCCCTGCATATTTCCGCAGGTATTCGGGGACCACCATCCTTCCCTGTTTGTCGACCTCCACGTCCATTGCACCCGCAAGCATGAGTCGGGCGAACGCACGTGAATTGGACTGCCCCAGGGGCAAATTAGCCAGCTTGTCGGCCAACTTGTCCCACTCCTCCTTGGGGAACAGGAAAAGGGCGGCGTCGAGTCCTCGAGTCACCACCGCTCCCTTGGCAAGGTCACCGCGAAACTTCACCGGAATGGCGAGGCGGCCCTTGTCGTCTATCGTATGTTTGTATTCGCCGATAAACATGGGAGGCGTTTGGCTCAAGGGAGCTTTTCCGAAGGCAAGCTCTCGGTGGACGTAATAAAACGTGAGCACCGGACAAAAGTGCTGTCCGATCCCCACTTTTTTCCACCTACAACCATTCTATGCCACTCTGATGGACTCGTCAACACCGGCGACAAGGAAAAAAATAAGCTGAGATAAGAGAAAAACTCATAAAATGGCCCAAACCTGTGGATAAGTGACCATTCCCCACTACGCAACCTTTCCACCCCTGGACAATACCCGGGAGATACGGTATGTTAAGCGCGATCACGTCCGCGGTTCCACAAACACAAGGGACCGCCGACGATTCGCGCTTCCTGTGTAGACTCATATAAGTTACGCGCGGCAGAACCCAACAGGATCGGGTCCGCCAACTGACCGGTGACGGTCTGGTTCGTGGCCTTATTTTCTAATCAATGCTGGGAACGTTATGAGGATCGAGAAGCAGAAAACAAAAAAGTTTCAGTCGATCGTCAATTTTTGTTCGAACAACCGAATTCTGTTCATTTCGCTTGTCATCGGATCGTTGACGATGTCCCCGATTGCTTCTTGGTCACCAGTTGGCGCGGGACACGTCGCTTTCGCGGCTCCGACAGACTTTTCTATCAGCATGCTTCCGTTTGATCTTGGATCGAATGCGTATAGCGAAGTCAGCGGACAGCCAACGGGCGTTGGAAATTTCACCAACGGTGGACTCCAAAACTATCCTGAGGGGACCTGCATCCCGATCCTTGTTGAGGTAACAAACAAAACAAGCGGTTCGCTCAATATCGATGTTAGCCCTGTCTTTGATTACTTCTCGAGTTCATCGAATCAGGTCGGAATTTCAGATCTCGAATACATTACGACCCCCTTGTCTGACCCAATGGACGCGGCAAACCTGAATGACTTTGACTATTCGGGTGACACACTTACGTCAGCCGGAACGATGTCCTTTCCTGGCATCATGATCACGAACCCAGGTCACGTTCGCACACCCTCGACTTCTGTTTCCGCTTCCGCGCTTGGGGCCTTCTCTGGCAATGACACGACCTCCACACTCACAACGGCGACCGATGCCTTCCGCCACTACAACGTCACTCTCCAGAACGTTCCGGCGAATGAAACGACCGAAATGCTCTTCTGTGCCCGCCTTGATGTCGACGCTAGCCAGTATGCCAACGGCGGTCCGATGAGCATCCGCACCGTGCAAGGCGGCCAAGAAAACGTCTCGGTTACCGCCAGTAACTTGCTTGAGCTCCCGTCACTGACGTTGACCAAAGTTGTTTCAAGCGGAACGGCTGCTCCGGACGAATTTTCTTTCGTTGTTTCTCCGGCAATTAATAACCAGTCGATCTTCGACATTCCCGATGGACAATCGAGCGTTGTCATTAATAACGTTTCTCCGGATGGGATTTATTCGGTAACGGAGACGGGTCCGGCCGGATATTCATTTGCGAGCGGAGCCGGTACCAACTGCTCCTTCTCGAACGACACCGCATCAGCGACCGTGGCCGCAGGTGATCCGGCCACCAACGCGACCTGCACGTTTACCAACGTCGTCGACGGCTCGTCGGTCACGGTCACGAAGATTGTTACCAACGACAACGGCGGCACGGCGGTTGTCTCTGACTTCCCGCTGTTTGTGGATGCGACCCCGGTCACGTCCGGCGTCTCGGCTCCGTTTGCGCCTGGGACGTACACCATCTCTGAAACGAATCTGACCGGCTATGTCGGCACCATCGGCGGCGATTGCGCTGCGGACGGGACGATCACGCTCGGCGAAGCGCAGAACGCCAACTGCACGATCACCAATGACGACCAACAGGGCTCGCTCACGGTCGTGAAAGCGGTCGACGGCGGTTCGCTTTCCGCCAGCGACTTTGATCTGAACGTCACCGGCACCTCGTTCTCCCAGTCCTTCGACGGGTCGGACACGGGGACGGTCCTTGCGGTCGATGCGGGTACGTACACGGTTTCCGAGACAGCGACCGCCAACTACAACGGCACGTTCTCGGGCGACTGCGATGCGGACGGCAACGTCACGATCACCTCCGGCGGTTCGGCCACCTGCACGCTCACCAACACCTTCGTTGATCCGGGTCCGTCCGACGGGACAATCACCGTGATCAAACAGGTCACGAACGACAACGGCGGCACGGCGGTTGTGAGCGACTTTCCGTTGTTTGTGAATTCGACCGGCGTCGTGTCGGGTGAGACAAACATTTTCACCCCGGGCGTCTACCAGATTTCCGAAACAAACATGACCGGGTACGCCGCGACCTTCTCCGGTGATTGCGACGAAAACGGTTCGATCGACCTCGCGGCCGGCGACACCCTGACCTGCACCATTACAAACGACGACGTGGCGGCCACGCTCACGGTGGTGAAGCAGGTCACGAACGACAACGGCGGCACGATGAGTGCAACGGATTTCCCGTTGTTTGTCGACGCGCAGTCGGTCACGACGGGGGTTCCGTCCTCCTTCTCCGCCGGCACCTACACGGTTTCCGAAACGAACAGCGCGAACTACACCGCGACCTTCAGCGGCGACTGCGACGCGAACGGTTCGGTTGACCTTTCGCTCGGCGAAAACGCGACCTGCACCATCACCAACGATGACGTCGGTCCGACGATCACGGTGATTAAGAACGTCGTGAATGACAACGGCGGTACGGAAGAGGTCTCGGACGTGACCCTGTTTGTCGACGGCAACGCCGTGACCTCCGGGGATGCCTCGGCCGTGTCGGCCGGGACGCACACCGTCACCGAATCCGGTCCGTCCGGATACGTCGGGACGTTCGGCGGTGATTGCGACGCCCAGGGCTCCGTCACGGTCGCCATCGGCGACAACGCCGTCTGCACCCTCACGAACGACGATCAACCGGCCACGATCACGGTCACAAAAGTAGTGGTCAATGACGATAACGGCACCTCGGAGGTCAGCGACTTCCCGCTGTTCGTCGACAACACCCAGGTGACGAGCGGCGTGGCCGCGAATTTCGATGCCGGCACGTACGTGATCGGCGAAACCAACTCCTCGGGCTACACCTCGACCTACTCCGGCGATTGCGACGCGAACGGCAACCTCACGGTGGGCGTCGGAGAGAGCGCGGACTGCACGATCACCAACAACGACGTGCACGTGGACGATGGCGGCGAAGGGGGCGGCGGCAACCCGGCCGAAGCCACGATCACCGTCACCAAAGTCGTGGTCGGCGGCACGGCGGTTGTCAGCGACTTCCCGCTCTTCGTCGATCAGACCCAGGTGACGTCGGGCAATGCCCTGACCGTCGCTCCGGGCACCTACACGATCAGCGAAACGAACCAGACGAACTACGTCGGCGTGATCACCGGTGATTGCGACGCGAACGGTTCGGTGACGGTGGTTGCGGATGATGCCGCCGCCTGCACGATCACCAACACGTTCAACGACCCGGGCAACGGCGAAGACAACGGTCCCCCGGATCCGGCAACGCTCACCGTGTTCACGGTCATGATCAACGATGACGGCGGCACGCGCACGGCGGACCACTTCACGGACTTCGTGAGCGGGACCAACGTGTCGCAAGGCTCGTTCTCCGGCGACACGTCCGGCGTGGCGGTCACGCTCGATGCCGGATCGTTCGATGTCACCCAGGACTCGGACGGCAGCTACACCACCTCCTACAGCGGCGATTGCAGCGGCACGGCGTCCTCGGGCGACGCGCTCACCTGCACGATCACCAACAACGACATCGCGCACCACCACGGCGGCGGTGGGGGCGGCGGCGGTGGCGGCAGCAGCACACCGTCCAACCCAAGCACCCCGACTACGCCGGTGACCACTCCGGCCCCGGTCGATCCGGGTCCGACCCCGCGCGTGCTCGGTGAAACCGATGTCGCGGATCCGGTCGATCCGGGCCCGACTCCGCAGGTGCTCGGCGCCGAAGACGAGCTCCCGCGCACCGGCTTCCCGGCCGACCTGCTCGGCCTCACGGCGCTGACGGCTGCAGGATGGGCTGCGTCCCGCCGCAAGAAATAGATTTTAGACAGCCCCGCCGCGGCGGGGCTGTTTTCGCCTATGGGGATCGAGAACTCGAAAATTGCCACGCGAATTCTTGGCAAGCATGCCAAGCACCTGGCGCGCGGGACCTGGCCGCGTATCGTGCTTGAAGGGACGCTTGTCTTTCTTCTGATGTACGGACTCTTGAACATCGGCTACATCTTTGTGTATGTCCGCTACGAAGCCGCGGCGATCGGCAACGCGGCCCTGAGCTCGATCGGCGTCGCTCCGAGCGCCTCGGATGGAACCCCGACGCTCGCTGCAAACGAACTCGTGATTCCATCGCTCGACGTTCGCGCGCCCGTGGTCGAGGCGAGAAGCGCGGCCGAAGACGATCTCCAGGCCGCAACGCACGAAGGGGTCGTGCACTATCCGGACACCGCGGAGGTCGGCACGGTCGGCAATGCGTTCATCTTCGGTCATTCGAGCGACATGCTGTGGGTGGACAACCCCTATCGACATGTCTTCTCTCTGCTTCCTGAGATCCATGTCGACGACTTGGTTTACGTCTCAAACGCCGAGGGGACCGTGTTTACCTACAAAGTAACCCGAACGTACATCGTCTCCCCGGACAACACGGAACCGCTGTCGCAAAAAACCGACGGCCGCACCGTGCTCACTCTGCAAACATCGTACCCGTTTGGCACGGCGCTCGCCCG
The DNA here is from genome assembly GCA_964581945.1 of uncultured Gammaproteobacteria bacterium. GTDB lineage: Bacteria > Patescibacteriota > Patescibacteriia > UBA9934 > GWF2-40-263 > CAZOPY01. The sequence goes on from CAZOPY010000002.1 coordinate 16,052, forward strand.
CTTTATCGCGCAGGCAGAGCTGGTTCCGTGACCGTTCGGTGTGGTATTCTTGAGGTACGCGTATGCGTAAACACATCCAACGCGTGAGCGAAGGCGTCCGCGACGTCTTTGTCCCGCACGAACGCAACAAACATGTTCCGCACGCGATCAGCCACGCGGCGCTGTTTAGTTATACGACCGGCATGATCGCGCTCAAGGCGTTCGTCTTGCTGCTGCCGATCCTGCTTCCGGCCGCCAGCCTGTTCTCAAGCGCGGTCACCGCGGACAACATCATCACGCTCACCAACGCGACGCGCCAGGCGCTCGGCCTCACCCAACTGCAGGCAAACCCCGAGCTCACGCTCGCCGCGACCACGAAGGCGCAGGACATGCTCGCCAACCAATATTTTTCGCACACCTCTCCGGCAGGAAAAACACCGTGGGATTTCATCCATGGCGCGGGCTACATCTATGACGTGGCCGGCGAAAACCTGGCCGTGCACTACGAACAGGCCGAGGATGTGAACAATGCCTGGCTCGCAAGCCCGACGCACAAAGCAAACATCGTCGATCCCCGTTACACCGAGATCGGCGTCGGCGTGGCCCAGGGAACGTTCGAGGGATATCCGAGCCTGATGGTGGTCCAGATGTTCGGTCTGCCGCACGTGACCACCCCGCCGCCGGAACCGACCGCGCCGGTTGTCCCCGAAACCGTCCCGCCCGCGCCCGAACCGGTCGCCCCAGGCGCCCCCGTGGTCGACCTCGCGACCGCCACGGTGGTCCCGACCCCGACCAATGTGGCCGTGACGGTCGAGGCCGAGGATGCGACGCATGTGAACGCCGTTCTCGGCACCACCTCCGTTCCGCTCACGAAGGCCGATGACTCGAACGTCTGGAGCGGCTCGGTGCCGACCGCATCCACACCGACGACGGCCGAGACCCTGTCCGTGGTCGCGCAGAACGATAAAGCCACGACCGTCGAACCGCTGGCCACCTACATCCCGGCCACGGACGCACGTTCGGTGTTCCTTCTGTCCGTCCCGACCCCGGAGTTCAAACTGTTCGGCCTGCTCACCGTCTCCGGCCTGGAAGACAACGTCCGCAAAATCTATCTCGCGACGATGGTATTCGTCGGCATGTGCCTCCTCGTCTACGCCACCGCCTACGTCGAGCGCCGCCGCCACTCCATCATCGCCCATGCAGCCCTGGTGATGTCGATCGCCCTCCTCCTCTGGCTCGCATAAAAAACCGCCTTCCCGTAAGGCGGTTTTATCGACCGCAACCTTCCGTCGATCCGCGCGATTTCCTTAGTGCGAACTGGTCGCGGAGCGCTCCCTCAATTTTAAAGAACTGCCTATGAAACAACTGCGATATCATCGCCGGCTGCTTGCGGCCGGAGCGGTGATTGCCTCTCTTGGGATTGCCTCGCTTGGCGTCGGAACCGTGCTGGCGGCCCAGTCGTCGGATCAGAATCCGGTGAGCGGGTTGGTGGCGGCGATCGCGGAGAAGTTCAATCTGAAGGAGGCGGACGTGCAGGCGGTCATTGATGAACAGGCGGCGGCGCAAGAGGATCAACGGGAAGCCGAGCTTCTGGCGAACGACGTTAGCGCCGGAAAACTCACGCAAACCCAAGCCGACGCCATCCTCGCTGAACGCAAACAGATTCGCCAGTGGGCCGAGGACAACGACGTCCCGCTCCACTATCTCGACCAAGAACCGCGCGGCGGCATGGGCATGGGCCCGCGCGGCGGAGGGATGATGGGCGGCGGACAAGGGTTCGGCGGCCAGCCCCCGATGAACGGCGGCCAGCAACCTCCAGGACAACCACCGCAATAATGCAAAAACCCGCGAGCGACAAGCCGCGGGTTTTCGTTACCAATCGAGCGATCCGCTCGTGATCGCGTTGGCGAGCGATGCGTCGCTCCACCCTGCCATTCGCGCGAGCGTACTTGCGCGCTCGTCTGCGCTCGCGGCGCGCGGGAAATCGCCGTCGATGCGCATGGGGTCAAGTTCGAGGGTGCGCTCGGTTCCCTGCCAGGTGACTTTGGCCACGACCGTCTCGTTCTGATCTTCTCCGCTCTGGTCGAAGACAAAATTTCCGATTGAGTAGAGGATCAGACCACCGTTGTAGGTCTCAATCCCTTGGAGGACATGCGGATGGCTCCCGATGACAAGGTCGGCGCCGGCGTCGATCGCTTCATGAGCGAGGTCGGCCTGGCGTTGCGTGTGGAAGTGCTGGTACTCGATCCCCCAATGGAAACTGACCACGACCAGGTCGCCGAGTTTTTTTGCGGCCTGGATCTGACTCATCATGCTCGTGTCGATAAGAGCGCGATCCACGTCGTCGTAAGCCAGAAAGACGACTCGGTGCCCGCCGGGGGCCTGCTCGATCACCGGCGCGCCATCGTTTCGGTAGCCTCCGGCGGCGCCGATCCCGGCATCGGTCAGATGCCCGACCGATTCCTGCCAGGCGGATTCGCCGTAATCATTTGAGTGATTGTTTGCCACGGAAACGTCGCTCAACCCGAGGAACTGCAGCGCATCAACGCGTGCCGGATCGCCCTTGAAGTGCAGTTCCTTGGTGCTATCGAGCGACGTTGAGGACAGAATGCTTTCCAAATTGGCAAAACGTAGATCCGCATCAGCGAGTTCGGCCTGCGCGGGCGCGAAGGCGGTTGATACGTTCGTGTTGGCGAGCGCGGTCTCCACTCCTCGGCCAAGCATGATGTCACCGACCGCATCGAGCGTGACGGAGGCGTCGTCTGCTTCCGGAAGCGGCGGAGGCGGTGTCGATTTCGAGAAATACACGAAGTAGCTCGTCCCCGGCGCGTTGACGTCGCCGAGCAGGCGGTGCGAGGTGGTGTGCCAGACGAGCTCGGCCTTGTCCCCGCGTTCGTCGTTCCAGATCAGATAGGCGATCAGCGCGAACGGCGAATCGAAGTGATCGGAGTGCTGGCGCTCGAGGTGCGCGTAATCGCGCGCGTTGATCCAGGCGAGCGTTTCTGCGTCCATGGCGTCGGTGCGGTCTTCGGGCAGATAGTGGCAAAAATCAATGCTCATCACGACGAGCGCGTCCTTTGGAAGGATCGCCTTGAGTTCGTTCACGAACGCGCGCGCCTCGAGTTCGCCGGTCGGGGACTTGGCGATCACGGGGACCATCGGCACGCCAGGAAACAGTTTGGCAATGTAGGAGACGTGCGTCCCGATCGCATGTTCGTTGACGAAAGGATCAGATTCGTCCGTTGCCGCGCCGTCGGAGATAAGCTCGTCGACCAGTGCGTCATCCGTTTCCACGCTGCCGAACGGTGTCGTCCAGACCCCGTGCGTCGTCTGTACGAGGCCCGTGCCGTCGTTCTCATGGTTCGGTCCGACCACGACAATGACCGATGGATGCGCGTCGGCTGCCAGATCGGTCCAGAATTCCATCAGCTGTGTCCCGGTGATCGTGTGATGCGGAAGGATGGCGGCATGGATCTCTCCTATCGTCGGAACAAAATCCGCCGGGACCCCATCGCGCACCGAGGCGATCACCTGGTCGATCCCGAGGATCTGATCGATCGCAAAGATCGGGCGGGCCACTGGGCTCGGCGAGCTTGTAACCCCCTCTGGCTCCCCCTTGAAAACGGAGAGGAGCGCGACGAACAGAATCAACAGAGGGGCGATGAGCGCCCCTCCGATGATGATCCACATTTTCGATCGCTTCGACACAGTTACGGCGTGATGGTGATGGCGGCGCTATCCGAGTGGTTGTGATCGTTCGGGTCGCGCGTCGAGCGAATGTAGGCCGGTTCGGCTTCGTACGTCCCCGGAGTGACGACGCGTGCGTAGTAGGTGATCGTGTCCGTGGCGGTGCAACTGGCGTACGAGTGCGACCAGACATTGAAGCTGACGCGCTGGTCGGAGACGTCGGACGGATAATCAGAGCAGCCGGTGCCGTAGGTCGGCGTGACGACGGCCAGACCGGACGGGAGCACATCGGTCAGCTCGTACGAGGTGCACGGGATGTTGCTCTGTTCTCGGTCGCAGCCATCATCGGGCACGGTGTATTTGATCGTCACCTTGATCAGATCGCCCGACGCGAACGTTGTCGCCGCCGAGCCGTAGGCCGTCGAGTAGGAACGCGTGAGGCCAAGCGATGCGTCGACCGGTTCGTTCGGATCGACCAGAGCGGTGTTGTAACGGCTGATCGCGAGCACCTGGCCGCCGGTGACCGTCGGATGGAGGCCGGCAAGCGCGTCCGGCGACAGGAGGAGCGACACGGACTGGCCCTTTTCGAGCGTGGCAGATTTCTGCTCCCCGCCGAGCGTGTAGGTCAACGTTCCCGGTGCGGCAATCAGGTTCGGCAAGGTCTCGCGCACATACACGAGACGGTCGAGCGCGGTTTCAATGACCGGGCTGCGCTGGCTGACAACGTAATCGTGAATCTGATCGCGCTGCGGTTCGTTCAGAGCCCCGGAGAGGATGGCCAGAAGAGCCGTGCGCTCAAGCGAGGTCGCCGGGTTCTTGTCCTCAAGGTAGATGTATCCGTCTTTCTGCGTCGCGTTGGTCGAGACGAGGTCGCGATAGATGGCGCGCGCCCCTTCGTCATCGCCCGCTCCATGCAGACCGAGGGCGACCCAGAGCCGCACGTCCGGATCCGTGCCAAGCGCCGGAGCCTGGCGCTGGAATTCGGCCAGCACCGGCTCGCCGAGCGTCGCGAGCGCGGCAAACGCCTCGGCGGTTTCGCGCGGGGACAACGGGTGATCCTTGTCGTCGAGCTTTTCGTAGAAGTAGCTCGCCTCGTTGTTGTTGACCTCGACGTTGCCGAGAAGCGCAACCTTGGCGGACAGATCAAAGTCCGTGTCCGCGTACGGCAGCAGGCGGATCCCGGAACCGTTGGTGGCAAACGCACTGACCGTCAGATCCGGAAGCGGCAGGTCTTCCCCGAAACTCTCATTAAGAAGCTGCGTGGCATAGACGCGTGTGAGCGCTTCATCAGCGCGGTCTCCCCACGTCCAGGACAGGGCTTCGAGTTCGCCGTAATACTGCCCGGTCCCGCCATCAACGAAGGTGACGTTCGTGTAGCGGTCGGTCGCGCCGGTGACGGTTCCGCCGGCGGTCGTCAGCATCACGCTCGACACCACCGGTTTCTGCAATCGAGACGGGACGATATTCACGACGCGGGTCATCTTATCCGTCAGTTGGCCGTCGGTGGCGGTAATCGTCACATTGTGTGGCCCGAGCGCCAGGTCCGGCAGATCGACCGCAAGGGTCTCTGCCGCGGTCTTGGTCGTCTTCTGCTCGAACGAAGCATCCGGGATCTGGACGTCGTATTCGACCGAATCGCCAAGACCGATCTGCGTACCCGCGACGCGGATAAGCGCGGTCGGCTGGTCATCATCAAGATAGGATTCGCGCATGACCGGCGAGATAAAGAACGGCAAGGTCGCATTGATATCGGTAATGGAACGACCGGCTAGTTTGCGATCGGCGTTGACCCCCTGGGCCGTCACGCGCCACTGGGTGATGTTGTCCGGCAGCGTCATCGTCAACGTTCCGTTCCCGCTCCCGTCGGTATGCACCACGTCAAAGGCTGCGTTGTCTTTGAACAGGCTCCGGCCGAGCGCTCGGTCCCCGCCACCGCCTTTCTCGGCGCCCTCCGCGACGGGTTCGTAGGTGTTCTCGGTGGCTTGGGTGAGGATGACCCCGTCATCAACCCAACGATACAGCTCGCCGAGCGGATTGACCGTTTCCGGGAACAGGGCGTAGTACGCCTCGTCGACCAGGTTCAGATTCACGTCCGCCGCAACCGGATTCCCGCCTTTGTCCGTGACGTGCACGGCGAGCGAAACGTCGCTCCCCGGACGGTAGCTGTCCTGGTCCGCCGTGACGGTGATAGTCAGCTCGGACCGGGTGTTGTCGTACTGGACCGGGAATCCGGATCCGCCGAACCACCAACCGCCCTGCCCGACCTGCTGGTACGCCCCGTCGGCAAACAGCACGCCGTAAACGGACAGGTTCGGAACGTCACGCTGCTCGTAGGGGAACGCGTACGTCGCGGACGTCGAGGTCGTCACCTCCTGGATCCCGCGCTGGGCCTGGAAGTAGAGGAAGCGGCCATTTGTCGGAGGGGCAAACTGGCGTCCGTTTTGCTGGATCGACAGATGAACCTGCTCACCAACCCCGTAGCCCGGGAATGACCACTGATCCTGTGTCGGCGCGGCGTCATCGTTATGGAACGACAGCGCATTTGATGTCTGGTACAGCTCGAAATCCTGGCGCTGCCAGAGATCGATGCGCGTCTCATCCGTCCGACCGAGCTCGTCGGTCGTCTTCAGATCGACAAAGTAGTTCGCCAGCGGATTGGGTGCTGGAAAGGTGTACGCGGCCTTCCCGTCGGCGCCGCTCGTCGCCTGGAACGTTCCGATCTGGTTTTCGTGGCGCTCGTAGCTGTACTGCTTGTACGTTTTTTTGCTGATGAAGTCATAGGCGGTCCCGATTTCCGTCTGGGTGTAGGTCACCTCGGTGATCGTCCCATCGATCGTCTGGCCGGCACGGGTGGTCGGCCCGAACACCGCCGGATCGGTGGAGTTGATCGCCTGCGTGTTGCGCACGGTCAGATCCACGGTGGCGTTTCCGTTCACGATCACATCCTTCTGCCAGTCCGTATCCAGGTACACCTTCGGCCCGAACAGGATGACGTTCACATCAGAACGGATGTTTCCCTCTTCCGGGTTAATCGGGCTGGCGCTGAGCCAGGTCCAATTCGGATAGCGGCCGCTTCGAGCGCGATAATCACAGCTGAACGACCCGCGCGCATTGCCGGCATCGTCTAGCGTCAGCGTCTGGTTGACGCATTCGCCGCTAACAGCGACCTCAAGTCCCTTGACCGGTGTTCCCTCGAAATACGCCGCGTTCACCGTGTAGCCGATGGTGTCACCAACAAACGCAGCGTCCACGTCCGGGGTTAGCGTGATCGTGTAAGCCGGTTTGACGTATTCGCTGACCGAGATCCCGCGCTGCGAGACCGTTTGGCCGTCCCAAGAAACGACCAGCTGATAGGAAGCCGGCGGAACGTTCTGCAATGCGAACTGGCCCGTGAACATCCCGTTTTGATCGACCGCGACGTCCGTTTGGTCAAACCCGACGTCGACATGAACGGTGGTCGGCCGCTTCCCGTTGTCGCGGTTCTCGACGTATCCCCAAAACTTCATCGTATCGGTCGGTTTGTACGTCGGTCGGTCGGTGTACAGATAGGTCCAGAACCCTTCGGCCACGCCGTCGTTCGGATAGCGCGGGGCCCAGCTGTAACTTCCCTTCCCGTCATAGATCAGGTATCCGCGCAGCTGGATCAGCAAGTTCGAACCCTGCGAAGAAACCACCAACTCATCGCTTTGCGAGTCCTTGCTCGGAAGATAGGCGATCCCATCGCCGCCGGTCGTGGCCCCGTCGCCGTCGCCGACATACTGCACGGCCGCTCCGACGACCGCTGCGCCGCTCGTCGCATCATTCACCCAAACGAGCGTCCGGTCCGTCGCCCGCGCGATATAGGCGGTCAGCGGACTCGACTGGATCAGCGCCCAGCTCTCGGCTCCGTTCTTTGAAATATCCGCAACGTAATACCCTTCCGACAGGTTCATCGGGAAGGTGATCAGCTGGCGATAGTCGAGCGTCTGTGTTTCCGCGTCGAATTCGGCGTCCGGCGTGCCGCTCACGTCGATCAGACTGTCGGCGCTCACGAACGTTCGCCATTCCAGCCCCTGCGCCTTCTCAACCGCCGCGTGATAATCCTCGAACGAACCGAAACGGAACAGCTTGACGTGAAACGGAGTGGCCTGGTTCGTCATCGTCCCCCATTCGCTGTACGTCAACGCGACCGACTGGGTCGGTGTGATCGTTTGATAGTGGTCGATGCTGAACGCGTATTGGTTCGACTGGTCGGTCTCTGTCTCGAACGTGAAGGTCTGATCCTCGCCGAGCGTCTCCTGACTCCCGATGAGCGGCAGCGATCCGCTCAAGGTCACGGTATACAGCGTGGAGGACTGCAGATGCTCCTCCGGAACAAACACGAACGTGCGGCGAGACACCTCGACATGACCTTTGACCGCAGGCGCGATCGTGAGCGCGCTCTGAAACGCAGCAGGGTCGATGTTTTCGTAATTGAAATTGAATTCGATCCCGCTGTCGACCGGAACCTGAGCCGTTTGATCGCCCGGGATGGTCGAAACGACGTGAAAATCTCCCTTCACCTGGAAGGCCCAGTTGTAGTTCCGTGTGGCCGTTTCCCCGTTCGGCCAGGCCGAAGTGGTCGGAATGGACACCTTCACGATGTCGTCCGGGGTCAGAGGCTTGGCAAAGGTGATCTTGATCTGTTTGTCGGAAACTTGGGTCAGATCGTAGGCCGTATCATTCTTCGTCTGGATCACAAGCAGCTTTTCGATGTCGGATTTGGACATCGGATCGCGACTTTCCAGATTGAACACGGTCGGCGGATCGACACCGAGCGCGTCGGAGGTCTCCGGGGTGAGCGTGAACTCGTCGGCCGC
>CAZOPY010000003.1:0-13553 GCA_964581945.1 uncultured Gammaproteobacteria bacterium
CCTGCGCCGCCTGCGCGAACTGAACGCGCCGGAGGTTATCACGCGCAACGAAAAGCGCATGCTGCAGGAGGCCGTGGACTCGCTCCTCGACAACAGCGCGCGCCACTCGAAGACGGTCATTGCCGCGACCGGCAAGAAGCGCCAGCTGAAATCGCTCGCGGACTTCTTGAAGGGGAAGCAGGGACGGTTCCGTCAGAACCTGCTCGGCAAACGCATCGACTACTCGGGCCGTTCCGTGATCGTCGTCGGTCCGCACCTGAAACTCCATCAGTGCGGGATTCCGAAAACCATGGCCATGGAATTGTTCAAGCCGTTCGTGATCGCGAAACTGATCCAACGCGAATACGTGCACAACATCCGTTCGGCCAACCGATTTATCGAATCGGACCGCCCGGAAACCTGGGACATTTTGGAAGAGGTCACGCGCGACTCGTACGTGCTCCTGAACCGCGCGCCGACCCTCCACCGTCTGGGTATCCAGGCGTTCAAGCCGCTGCTCATCGAAGGCAAGGCGATCCAGATCCACCCGCTCGTGTGTGACGCGTACAATGCGGACTTCGACGGAGACCAGATGGCCGTGCACGTGCCGCTGACCGAAGAGGCCAAGCACGAGGCCGAGACGCTCATGCTCTCGACCAAGAACCTGTTGAAGCCGGCGCACGGCGGACCGGTAGCCACGCCGTCCCGCGACCTCGTGTGGACCGCGTTTGCCATGACGACCGTGAAAGCGGATCCGGACGAAAAGACAATGCGCAGCTTCGCGTCGGTCACGGATGCGTTGTACGCCTACAACATGAAGGTGATCACCCTGCGCGACTGGATTCGCGTGAAGGGGCCGGTCAAAGGCAAGCAGATGAAGGACGAACTCGTGATCACGACCGTCGGCCGCATCCTCGTGAACCAGGCGCTGCCGGAAACGCTCCCATTCATGAACCAGCCGCTTGGCAAAAAGGAAATGGCGGCGACCATTCGCTACGCCATCGAGCTCGAAGGGATGGAAAAGACGGCCGAAACGCTCGACCGTATCAAGGACCTCGGGTTCAAGTATGCGACGCTGCTCTCCTACTCATGGGGGATGGCGGACCTGCCGACCTTGACCGAAAAGATTCCTCTCCTCGAAGAAGGCGAGAAGCGCGTGCGCGAGGTGCAGGACTACTTCGAACAGGGGCTCTTGACCCAAGCGGAGCGCCACAACTCGGTGGTCAAAATCTGGAACGAAATCAAGGACCGCGTGTCGGAAATGGCGCGCAAGTCCCTGCCGAAAGAAGGTCCGGTGTACAACATGATTGAATCCGGCGCCCGCGGATCGTGGGGCCAGCTGACGCAGATGGTCGGGATGAAGGGGCTCGTGGCTAACCCGCAAGGGGAAATCATCGAGCTGCCGGTCACGCGTTCCTTTAAGGAAGGGTTCGACGTGCTGGAGTTCTTCATCTCCTCCCACGGCGTGCGTAAGGGTTTGACCGACACCGCGCTTCGTACCGCGAACGCCGGGTATCTGACCCGCCGTCTCGTGGACGTGGCTCAGGACATCGTCGTGCGCGAAGTGGATTGCGGCGACACGCAGGGCGTGGTGCTCACCAAAGAGGAATCAGACGAAATCGGCGAAGCGCTGCTCATCCGCATCCTCGGACGCTCGACCCTGTCGGACGTGAAGATGCCGGGCGGCCGCAAGGTCGTCGTGAAGGCCGGCGAGCTCATCACGGAAGAGCACATCCGTACCTTCGAGGCCGCGGAAAAACCGCTCGAGGAAGCGCACGTGCGCTCCGTCTTGACCTGTCAGTCGCGCCGCGGCGTGTGCCAGATGTGCTACGGATACGACCTCGCGCACAACAAGATCGTGAAACTCGGGACCGCGGTCGGGATCATGGCCGCGCAGTCCATCGGTGAACCGGGAACGCAGCTCACCATGCGTACGTTCCACACCGGTGGTGTGGCCGGCAAGGACATCACGCAAGGTCTCCCGCGCGTGGAAGAATTGTTCGAGGCCCGCAACCCGAAACAGAAGGCGGTCATGACCGAAGTGGCCGGCCGCGTCGTGATTGAAACGGTCGGGCGCGAGATGGTGCAGGCCGGAACCGGCAAGCAGATCGTCGACACCCGCTCCGGACAGAAGGTCGTGCGCGTCATGTACATGGCCATCGACGAGGAGGCGGTGGCGGTCGGCAAGTCCGCGACCCTCGCGGTTAAGGATGGCGACAAGGTGACGGTCGGCGACCTCTTGGCCACCAAAACCGACGGGACGAAGATCTTGGCCGAGAAGGCCGGGACCGTGAAAACCGAGAAGGGGATCGTGAAGATCATCTTCGAAGGTGAAAAGGCGCGCGAATATATCATCCCGCCGGGCTACTCGCTCCAGGTGAAAGATGGCGAAGAGGTGGAAGCCGGCGCCGCACTCACGGACGGCAGTCTCGACCTCCAGCTGCTCTTCAAACACCGTGGACAGCTCGCGGTTCAGCGCTACCTCTCCAAAGAAATTCAATACGTGTACGCGTCCCAGGGTCAAAAGGTGAACAACAAGCATGTGGAGGTGATCATCAAGCAGATGTTCAGCCGCGTGCGCGTGCTCGACCCGGGCGACACGGATCTCCTTCCGGCCGAGATCGTCGAGAAGTCGACGTACCTCGAGGAAGGCGACCGCGTGCGCAAGGAAAGCGGCAAGGAAGCGGACATCGACCAGGTGTTCCTCGGGATCACGAAGGTGTCCCTGTCGACCGACTCGTGGCTCTCAAGCGCCTCCTTCCAGGAAACGGCCCGCGTGCTCATCAACGCGGCGGTTACGGGGAAGGTGGACAAGCTCGCTGGTCTCAAGGAAAACGTCATCATCGGACGTCTCATCCCGGCCGGAACCGGATTCGGCCATGCCTGCGAAGATGATGCGGGCAAAGTGGAGGCAAGCGACGACCACGATCACGATTAATACAGGCCGAAAATCGCCCACATCGGGCGATTTTTGTTTGTCCACAGATTCATTCGAATTTGAAGCGTATTTCAGGTACGATGAGATGGTTATGCACCGGCAGAGAATTTTTGTGATATCCGCCGCCGCGCTCCTGATCGCGGGGTCGTTCGTGTTCTTCCAGTTGCAGGCAAGCGCGGTCACGCGCACCTGGGACGGCGGCGGCACGGACGGGACCTGCGGTGGAGCGGCCGGGGATGGAAACAAATGGTCATGCGCCGCCAACTGGAGCGGGGACACGGTGCCGGGCGCATCCGACATCGCCGTGTTCGACGCTACATCCACGAAAGATGCGACGATCGATGCCACCTTCGCCGGATCGCTCGCCGGGATGCAGATCAATGCCGGGTACACCGGGGTGATCACGCAGGCGCGCACCCTCACCGTCGGGTCCTCGAACTTCAGCCAGGCGGCCGGGACCTTCACGGGCGCCACACAGGCGATCACCGTCAACGGAACGTTCACCCTGAGCAGTGGCGTTTTCAACGCCACGACCGGAACCATGACGCTCGCGAGCACGGTTACGCTCTCAGGTGGAACGTTTACGCCGCTCACAGGCACGGTGACCCTTTCGGGCGGCATCAGCCCGGTGCTCGACGTCAACAGTACGCAGGAATTTTACAATTTAACGTTCGGAATCCCCGCAGCCGGGAACCGAGCTATTGGTTCCGGCGATACCCTTACAATCGACAATGACCTAGTCCTTTCGACGACCGTGAACAACGGGACGATCAACGCGCTCGGTAACATTACGCAAAACAGCACCGCGAACGGTGGGTCTGTTATCGTAAATTTTGCCGCGGTTGGCGCACAGACCTACACGATCAACGGCGGGACCGGCCCGGTAGTGCGCCTTGATTCATCCGACGACGCGAGCGACTCGATTATCTTTGCCGCCGCCGGGGGTTTGAATGGACTGACGGTGACCGCCGGGTTCAGCGGCACGATCCCCTTTTCGAACGCGAGTGATTTCGGGATGACCGTGATAACCTGGAACCAGGCGGCCGGGACGTTCAGCGGCGGTAGTTTTTCAAACCTGAGCGTGAACAGCCTTACGGTTTCCGGCGGCACGTTTACCGCACCGACGACCGTGACGACGATCAACACCAGCCCGTCATTCACCGTTGCGAACAACCAATCATTCACGAACCTTTCCATCGCCACGGCCGCCGGACTTTGGAACAATGCGAATTCGAATACACTCGTCGTGACCGGGACGCTCACCACCAACGCCGGGATGAACAACGGGACGGTGTCGGCACAAGGGAACGTCGTTCAAAATAGTTCAGCCAACGGCGGCTCGACCATTGTTGATTTCGCCGCCGTGGGGGCGCAGACATACACGATCAACGGCGGCACCGGTCCGACCCTCCGTCTTGATTCGTCGGATGACGCGAGCGATTCCATCGTCTTTGCCGCCGCCGGCGGATTGAATAACCTCACGGTTACTTCCGGGTTCGTTGGGACGATTCCCATTAGCAATGCAAGCAATTTTACGATGACCGTGAACACCTGGAGCCAGGCGGCCGGGACGTTCAGTGGGTCTTCGTTTTCTAACCTTGTCGTGAATATCCTGACCGTCTCCGGCGGCACGTTTACGGCCCCGACGACCTTGACCACGACCGGCACCAATCCGAGTTTCAACGTGCCGAACAATCAGACCTTCAACAATCTCACGATCAACACGGCGGCCGGGGTTTGGTCGAACGCCGCCTCCAATACGATCATCACGACCGGCACGCTCACCCTGAACACGACCGTGAACAACGGGGTCATTTCCACCCAGGGAAACACGGTCCAAAACTCAGGGGCAAGCGGCGGGTCGACGATCGTGGATTTCGGTATTGCGGCGTCGCAAACCTACACGATCAATGGAGGAACCGGTCCGACCGTTCGGCTCGACGCGGCGGAGGATGCGAGCGACGCGATCAACTTCGCGGCGGCGGGGACGTTGAACGGGCTGACGATAAGCGCGACGTTCAGCGGTACCGTTCCGATCACAAACGCCAGCAATTTTGCAATGACCGTCAACACCTGGACCCAGGCGGCCGGCACGTTTAACGGCGCATCCTTTTCGACCCTGAACCTGCAGACGCTCACGATCACGGGCGGGACGTTCAATGCGACGACGACCGTCGTCTCCTTCGGCGGATTCACCACCTGGGACGTCGTGACCTCGCAGACGTTTAATAACCTGACGATCAACCACACGAGCAGCAACCCCATGACCATCGCGAGCGGCGACACGCTTGTCACGACCGGCACGCTGACGTTCACGGACGGGATCACCAACGGGGGGACGTTCGACGCCCGAGGGAATATCACGCAGGGATCGAACTTTGATGGCGGAAGCACCATCGTTGATTTCGGCGACAACGCCGTTGCGCAGACGTTTACGCTGAACGGCGGCACCACGGACGTCATCCGTCTGGACGCGGCCGGGGATGCGTCTGACAGCATCGTGCTCGCGGCCGCGACGACGATCACGGAGCTCCGTGTGACCTCCGGATTCTCCGGGGCGATCCCGTTCTCGAACAGCGGCAACTTCACGCCGACCTTTACGCTCTGGAACCAGGCGGCTGGGACGTATGACGCCAGCGCACAAACGGCGTGGAACATCCTCAACCTCACGATTACCGGCGGAACGTTCACCGCCCCGATCACCACCAACTCCAGCGGCGGCTTCACGACCTACGACGTCAACGTTTCGCAGACGTTCAATAACCTCACGATCAACCACGCAGCCTTCAACACCTTTACGATCGCAAGCGGTGATTCGCTCGTTGCGACTGGCACGCTCACGCTCACACAAGGAAACGTGAACACGGGGACGCTCGAAGCTCGCGGGAATGTGACCGTGGCGTCCACATTCAACGGCGGGAACGCGACTCTCCTTTTTTCTGGGAGCGGGACCCAGACCTTTACCTTGACTGGCGCGACCGGCAACTACAACGGTGACGTGCTGGTGAACAAGTCCGGCGGTCAGGTTAGTCTCGCTTCGGCGCTCGTCTTGGACGCGGCGAGCCAGGATCTCGACATCCAAGAGGGAACCTTCAACACGGCCGGGAACAACGTCACGGTTAACGGGACGAGCGGCACGCTCGTGGTCGAAGACGGCGGAACGCTCAAGCTGTTCGGGGCTGAAACGTTCACGTTGAACGCGAGCCAACCGACCCTGCAGTCCGGATCGACGGTGATGTACACGGGCGACGGGGATTCGGCGAGCGACACGTACACCGTAACGACGCTCAAGGCCGCCTATCATCATCTGACGATTAACAGCACGGACGGGGCGACGGATACGTTCCAGCTTGGAGCCGCGATCGACCTGAACGGCAATTTCCGGAACACTGCCGGCACGTTCGACGTGAGCGCCGGGAACCGCCAGATGAACGTCGCAGGGAACTGGACCAACACGGGGACCTTTAATGCGCGCGCCGGCACGGTCATCCTCGACGGGACCAACCAGACGGTCGATGACACCACCTTTTTCAACTTTACCCACATCGCCTCGGACGACACGCTGACCTTCGCCTCCGGGGAGACGCAGACGTTTACCGGAACGTTTGATATCGAAGGGACATTGGGTCATTCGCTCCATTTGCGCAGTTCCGTAGACGGTTCGTACGCGTTTATTGATCCGCAGGGCTCGCGAACGACGCAGTACCTCGACGTCAAAGACAGCAATAACGTGAATGCGACGACGATCAACTGCCCGACCTGTTCCGATTCCGGGCACAACGTGAACTGGACGTTCGCGCCGGGATTCAACGTCTCGTCCATTTCGGGTAACACCACCGAAGCCGGCGGAACCGCGACCTTCTCGGTGGTGCTTGCGGCGCCGCCGACCGCGGACGTGACCTTTCCGCTGTCGAGCAACGACACGACCGAAGGGACGATCGCGATCTCGACCATGACGTTCACGACCGGTAACTGGAACACCCCGCAGACGGTCACGGTGACAGGCGTGGACGATACGCTCGATGACGGAGACATTCCGTACACGATTGTGCTCGGAGCCGCCACGTCCGCGGACGCGGGATACAATGGACTGGACCCGTCCGACGTCGCCGTGACGAACACCGACAACGACACGTCCGGGTTCACGGTGTCGACCATCTCCGGCAACACCACCGAAGCCGGCGGGACCGCGACCTTCACCGTTGTCCTGACCGCGCAGCCGACGGCGGATGTCACGATCGGCAAATCAAGCAATGACACGACCGAAGGGACGGTCACCGCCCCGTCGCTTGTCTTCACGAGTGGCAACTGGGATACGCCGCAAACGGTCACCGTGACCGGCGTTGATGATTTCCTGGATGACGGCGATGTCGGCTATCAGATCATCTTGGCAGCCGCCACCTCTTCGGACACGAACTACAACGGCCTCAATCCGAACGATGTTTCAGTGACGAACACGGACAACGATACGTCCGGGTTTAATCCGTCCGCGATCTCCGGACACACGACGGAAGACGGCGGAACAGCGACGTTCACGGTTGTCCTGACCGCGCAGCCGACGGCGGACGTGACGATCGGCGTATCGACCGGGGATGCAACCGAAGGGACCCCGTCGCCGGCCAGCCTCACCTTCACGGCAGGTAACTGGAACAATGCCGGCATGCACACGGTGACGGTTACGGGGGTGGATGATGTGATCGTGGATGGGAACGTGACCTACTCGATCGTTCTTGGGGTCGCCACCTCTGCTGACACGAATTACAATGGCCTCGATCCGAGCGATGTAAGCGTTATTAACGATGACAACGACGTCGCGAACATCACGGCTTCGACGATCTCCGGCAACACGACGGAGGATCTGGGAACTGCGACGTTTACCGTGGTCCTTGCCTCCCAGCCGACCGCGGATGTGACGATTGGGGTTTCGAGCGGCGACACGACCGAAGGGACCGTGGCCATTTCCTCCCTCACCTTTACGAGTGGCAACTGGGATACGCCGCAAACCGTCACGGTAACCGGCGTTGATGATGCCGTGGACGACGGCGATATCGCGTACACGATCGTTCTGGCCGCCGCTGTGTCCGACGACACCAACTACAACGGCGTCAATGCGGCGGACGTGGATGTGACCAACACCGACAACGACACGGCCGGGTTTACGGTGTCGGGGATTACGGGCCACACGTCCGAGACCGGCATGACGCAGACATTTACGATCGTTTTGGACTCGCAGCCGACGGCTGACGTAACCATTCCCGTATCGAGCTCGGACACGACAGAGGGAACGGTCACGTTCTCTTCGTTCACATTTACGAGCAGCAACTGGAACTCTCCGCAAACCGAATTCGTTCACGGCGTGGATGACGTGATCGTCGATGGGGACGTCGGGTACACGATCGTGCTCGACCCCGCTATTTCCACCGACCCTTTGTACAATAACCTGGATCCGGACGATGTTGCCGTCGTCAACGACGACGATGATGTGGCTGGGTTCGTGATTTCGGGTATCTCCGGTAACACCTCTGAAGATGGAGATTCGGCAGCTTTTACCATCAAGTTAAAGACGCAACCGACGGACGACGTGGTAATCGGCGTGTCGAGCTCGGACACGACCGAAGGGACGGTCGATACCTCCTCGCTTACGTTTACGTCCGTTACCTGGAACGATCCGCAGACCGTGACGGTTACGGGCGTGGACGACTTCATTGTCGACGGCAACGTCAGCTACAGCGTCGTCTTGGACCCGGCGACCTCTACGGACGGGAATTACAATGGTTTAGATCCGAACAACGTCTCGCTTTTCAACCTTGATAATGACGCCGCGCATGTGTCCGTGAGCGGAGCTTCCGCCGACACCACGGAAGCCGGCGGGACGGCAACGTTCACAGTCGTGCTCGATACGCAGCCTACGGACGACGTCGTGATCGCCGTCTCGAGCAGCGACACGAGCGAAGGGACGGTCAGCACCTCCTCGCTCACCTTCACAAATGCCGACTGGGACACGCCGCAGACCGTGACGTTGACCGGCGTGGACGACACCCTGAACGACGGCGACATTTTGTACCACGCCATTCTCTCGCCGGCGGTTTCCAATGACACGGATTACGACGGGTTGAACCCGGATGACGTGTTTCTGCGCAACATCGACGATGATAACTCCGAGTTCGTGGTCTCCCCGATTTCCGGCGACACGACGGAGGGGGGCGGAACCGCGACGTTCACCGTTCATCTGGCCGCGCAGCCGACCGCGGACGTGACGACCGCCGTTTCGAGCTCCGACACGACCGAAGGGACGCCGGATGTAAGTTCCCTCACGTTCACCGACGTGGACTGGGGCGTGGATCAAACCGTTACCGTGACGGGCGTCGACGACGCGTTGAGCGATGGCGACATTGACTACACCATCGTCCTTGATCCGGCGACGTCGGCAGACACTACTTACGACGGCGTGGACCCGCCGGATGTCAGCGTCACCAATATCGACGACGACACGCCGGGATTCAACGTGTCGACCATCAGCGGAGCCACGACCGAAACAGGGGTGTCGAAAACGTTCACCGTCTCGCTCGCCTCCCAACCATCAGCGGACGTCACGATCCCGGTTTCCAGTTCCGACACCTCGGAGGGGACGCCGGATACGTCCTTGCTGACATTCACGGGAGCGGATTGGGACATGGAGCAGACCGTGACCGTGACCGGCGTCGATGATTTCCTCGACGACGGAGACATCATGTACACCATCGTGTTGGGCGCCGCAAGCTCGGCGGATTCCGCATACAACGGTCTGAATCCGGATGACGTGTCGGTCACGAATCTCGACAACGACGCTTCGGGATTCGCGTTTTCCGCGATCTCGGGCGACACCACGGAAGCCGGAGGGACGGCGACCTTCACCATGGAGTTGACCGCTCAACCGACCGCGGACGTGTCGATCGACCTGTCGAGCAGCGACACGAGCGAGGGGACTGTGGATCCGACGACCATCACCTTTACGGCCACGGACTGGAACACGCCGAAGACCGTGACCGCGACCGGGGTCGACGACGTGATCGATGACGGGGACGTGGCCTACACCATCGTTCTGGATCCTGCGACGTCGGCGGATCTGAATTATGAAGGCCTTGACCCGAACAACATGTCGGTCACGAACGACGATGACGACACCGCCGGAGTCACGATCACAGAATCCAGCGGCTCGACCGACGTCGATGAAACCGGACCGACCTCGGACACGTACGACATCGTGCTCACGAGCGAACCGACGGCGGATGTCACGATCACCATTTCGCCCGACGCCCAGGTGACGACGGATGTCTCGTCGCTGACCTTTACTGCCGCCGATTGGTTTACGCCACAGACCGTGACCGTGACGGCCGTTGATGACGCGGTTGATGAAACGTCGCCGCACACCGGAACGATCACGCACAGCGCTTCCTCCGCGGATGGCCTCTATGACGGCATGCCGGTCGCAAGTGTGTTTGTGAACGTGACGGACAACGACACCTCGCTCATCTCGGTTTCTGCCATCTCCGGGGACACGACCGAAGCAGGGGGAACAGCGACCTTCACCGTCGTCCTCGAAAGCGAACCGTCCGACGAGGTGACGATCGGGGTCTCGACCGATGACGCGAGCGAAGGGACCCCCGACACGGCGCTCCTCACCTTCCTCCCCGGCAACTGGGATGCACCGCAAACGGTCACGGTCACGGGTCAGGACGACGACATCGATGACGGCGACGTGCTCTATCACATCGTCCTTGGCGCCGCTTCTTCTCTCGATCCAGCCTACGATGGCCTCGACCCCTCAGACGTGGATGTGATCAATGACGACGATGACACCGCTGGCATCACGATCACGGAATCCGGCGGCTCGACCGACGTCGATGAAACCGGTCCGACCTCGGACACGTACGATGTCGTGCTCATGAGCGAACCGACGGACGACGTGACGATCACGGTTTCTCCAGACGCTCAGGTGACAACGGATCAATCCTCTCTGACCTTTACGAACATCAACTGGGACATTCCGCAGACCGTGACCGTCACGGCGGTCGACGATGCGATCGACGAGAGCGCGACGCATACGGGCGTTATCACGCACACGGCCGCTTCGGCCGATCCAGGGTACGACGGTATGATCGTTGATGAGGTTGTCGCGAACGTGACCGACAACGATACGGCCGGCGTGACGATCACCGAGTCCGGCGGTTCCACGGATGTCACTGAGGGAGGCACCACGGATTCCTACGAGGTCGTGCTTGATACGCAACCAACAGACGATGTTGTCGTGACCGTATCGCCGGACTCGCAGGTGGACGTGGACCAAACGACTCTCACCTTTACCGCTTTTGACTGGGACACGCCGCAGCTCGTGACCGTAAACGCGGTCGACGATTCCTCCGACGAGGCAACTGTTCACTCGGGCGTCATCACGCATTCGGCTTCTTCGTCGGACGCAAATTATGATGGTATCGCCATCGCGCACGTGGTCGCAAACGTGACGGACAACGACACCTCCGGCGGAGGAGGCAGCGGTGGTGGCGGCGGGTCGGTCTCGCACCTTGCCCCGAGCAACACGAGCGTGAGCGTGAACGCCGACGCCGCGTGCACCGCGGATGCGAACGTCACCCTGACGTTGCGCGCCTCGAATGCGGATTCGTTCATTGTGAGCAACGATCCGGACATGAACGCGGACAGCTACCAGACGTACAATGGCGGCGATCCGACCTCGGTCGGCAGCGACGGGTACACGGTCTACACCATGACCTTGGCCTGGACACTGAGCGATCCGACGACTGCCGGGCAGCGCACGGTGTACGTGCAGTATCGCTCCGTGTACGGCAACGTTTCGTCGGTCGTCACGGACTCCATCGACCTGCAACCGACCGGTTGCGAAGCGGTTCCTCCGCCGGTCGTGACACCTCCCCCGATCCCTTGTCCCGTCCCCGCCCCCACCCCGACCTACACCGCCGATCAATTCATCCGCACCCTCGACTCGCCGACCCTGTACTTCAAGGATGCGCTTGGAATCCTGCACCCGTTCCCAACACTCGCCTCGTACTTAAGCTACGTCGACAGCTGCACCCTGTTCACCTACGTTGCCGACGATGTGGTCGCCAACGCTTCGCTCGGCGCACCGATGATGCCGGCGCCTGATCGCGTACTCTTGAAGTTCGCCAATTCGCCGAAGGTGTACGCCGTCGATACCAACCCCGGTCCGGGTTTGGTCACCTTGCGCTGGGTTGTCGACGAATCCGTTGCCGTCGCGGTTTACGGCGCGGACTGGGAAACGTATCTGATCGACGTTGACGATTACCCACCGTCCTACGTGCTTGGCTCGAACATCACCGGTCCGGAACCGGACATCGATCCGACGCTCCTGAAGAGCCGCGCCGCGCTCACGGGAGCCGTGTCGTACAATCTGTACATCGTGAACCCGGACGGGACCGTTCGCCAAGGGTTCTCAAGCTGGGCGCGCATCACGGACAACGCAAACGGGACGACAACATTCAACTTCGAGGATAAAGGAACGGACTTCGATTACAACGACGTCGTCATCGAGGTCGATCCGCGCACGTGCGAGAGCCTCTCATTTACGGCGCATCCACTGGAAGCACTCTGGCACCATCAGATCGGCATTCAGATCTTTTACGAAGGGAGTGAGCGAGGCAACTTCATCCTCTGGCCGGATTCGCACACCGCCGTCAACGAAGAGAAGACGGTTCACGTGACCTACGTTCCGGATTTTCAGACAACCATTGAAACCCGCTATGTCGGCTCGGTGATCGCATCGGCCGCGCGCATGTGGGGGCCGTTCCAGGAAGCGATGGCAAAGGCGGGACTCAAGGGATTCTAACGTGTGCACACCAACAAGCGAATAGCAGGTGCGGCAACGGCGATCGTTTTCCTGATCGCCGTGTCGTTTATGTTGTATCAGACGCCGGCAAGCGCTGTTTCCCGGACGTGGGACGGCGGCGGCACGGATGGGACGTGCGGCGGCGCGGCCGGCGACGGCAACAAGTGGTCGTGTGCGGCGAACTGGAGCGGGGATACGCTCCCGGGGGCCTCAGACATCGCCGTGTTCGACGGAACATCCACGAAAAATGCGACGATCGATGCAACGTTTGCGGGTTCGCTCGGCGGCATGCAGATCAATTCGGGATACACGGGGGTCATCACGCAGGCCCGCAGTCTAACCGTTGGATCCTCAAACTTCAGTCAGGCCGCCGGGACGTTCACGGGCGCCACGCAGGACATCACGGTGAACGGAACCTTTTCCCTCACTGCAGGAAATTTTAACGCAACCACTGGCAACCTCACGATTTCGGGAAACGTGACCCTTTCTGGGGGAACTTTTGCGCCATCGACCGGGACGGTCACACTGTCCGGCGGGGTGAACCCGTCACTCGACGTCAACAGCACGCAGGAGTTCAACAACCTTACGTTTGCGACGACCGCAGGAGGGAACCGGTCTCTCGGGTCTGGAGACACGCTCACCGTCGACAACGCGCTCGTTATCTCGAGTTCGATCAGTACAGGAACAATCAACGCGCTCGGCAATGTTACCCAAAATAGCACCGCGGGCTCCGGGACTACGATTGTCGATTTCGGCGCGGCCGGTGCGCAAACGTACACG
>CAZOPY010000003.1:13563-24510 GCA_964581945.1 uncultured Gammaproteobacteria bacterium
GGGCCGGTTGTGCGCCTTGGCTCGTCGGCCGACGCCAGCGATTCGATCACCTTCGCCGCCGCGGGGGGTTTGAACGGTCTCACCATCACCTCGGGATTCAGCGGGACGATTCCCATCAGTAACGCCAGTAATTTTACGATGACGGTGAACACCTGGAACCAGGCGGCTGGCACGTTCAGCGGATCAGGTTTTTCCAATCTGACCGTGAACATTCTTACCGTTTCCGGCGGAACGTTCACGTCCCCGACAACAGTGAGCACGACCGGCATCAACCCAACCTTTACCGTCCCGAACAATCAATCATTCACGAACCTCTCGGTCAGCGTGGCGGCGGGCGCTTGGATCAACGGAAGTGCGAATACGCTCGTCGTCACGAATACGCTGACGATCAACGGAGGGATGAACAACGGGGTCATTTCCGCCCAGGGGAACATCACGCAGACCTCCTCGTCAAGCTCCGGCACCACTATCATTGATTTTGCCGCGGTCGGGGCGCAAACATACACCGTGAACGGAGGAGGCGGACCGGTCGTGCGGCTCGACTCCTCCGATGATGCGAGCGACTCGATCACGTTTGCGGCGGCTGGCAGTTTGAACGGAATTACCACAACCTCTGGTTTCAGTGGAACGATTCCGATCAGTAATGCAAGCAATTTTTCCATCACGGTGACCACCTGGTCTCAGGCGGCCGGGACATTTAATGGAGGGGCCTACACCCTGACCACCACGATCCTGACGGTGACCGGCGGGACGTTTAACGCGCCGACGACCGTGTCCACGACCGGCATCAACCCGACCATCACCGTTCCGAACAACCAGTCGTTTACCAACCTCACACTCGGGGTTGCGGCGGGTGTCTGGATCAACGGCGGAGCGAATACGCTTGTAACGACGGGAACCCTGGCGGTGAATACGACGCTCAGCGGCGGCACCATTTCCGCGCAGGGGAATATCACGCAAAGTTCCAATGCCGGTGGAGGAACGACCACGATCGATTTTTCCGCCGCTGGGGCGCAGACCTATACCATGAACGGCGGAACCGCTCCCGTCATTCGTCTCGACGAGGCGGCAGACGCGAGCGATACCATCTCGTTCGCCGCCGCCGCAACAATCGGAACGTTGAACGTCACATCCGGGTTCAGTGGAACCATTCCCATCACAAATGCCAGCAACTTTACCATGACCGTGAACAACTGGACGCAGGCGGCCGGGACGTTCAATGGCGGTTCGTTCTCGAACCTGAACATTAATGCACTCACCATCTCCGGCGGCACCTTTAACGCGCCCACAACCGTTACGATGGTTGGCTCAAGTCCTGTCTACAACGTAAACGTGACCCAGACGTTCACGAATCTTACCGTGAACGCGCCAAGCGGGGTGACGAGCGTGTCCGCCGGCGACACGCTGATCGCCAGCGGAACGCTGACGTTTACTTCGGGATTCAACAACTCGGGATCCACCGGGGTTTTCGAGGCGGATGGCAACTGTACGGTCGGAAGCAGCTGGGGCGGTGGAACCGGCCCGTTGAAATTCGGGGGATCTGCCACGCAGTCGTTCAACCTCACGGGCGCCACAGGGGTGTACGACGGCGACATCACGATCAACAAGACGGGCGGTCAGGTGAACATGGCGAGCGACCTTGTATTGAATGCCGCCAACCAAGACCTGAAGATTCAATCCGGCGTTTTTAACCTGAATGGCAAAAATCTCACCGTGAACGGCTCGACCGGCACCACCGTGTTTCAAAACGGAGGAACCTTTCAGTGGCAAGGGGGCGAGACGCTCACCTTGAACGCTGGCAATCCGACCATTCAAACCGGTTCGACCGTGACCTTCACGGGAAACGGCAACGCGGGCGCCAACACGTACACCGTCACGACCCTTGCGACGACCTATTACAATCTTTCGATTGTCAGTACCGATGGAACCACCGACACATACCAGCTTGGAGCGAACATCGACATCAATGGCAAGTTCACGAACTCCGGGGCCTTCGACGTCTCAACCTCCAACCGCCAAATGAACGTGGCTGGAGACTGGACCAACACCGGCTCTTTCAATGCCCGTGCCGGCACCGTGATCATGGATGGAACCAGCCAGCACGTGGACGATACGACCTTTTTCAACTTCACCCACATCGCTTCGGACGACACTCTCACCTTCTTGGCAGGAGAAACGCAGACATTCACGGGAACGCTGGATCTTGAAGGAACATCCGGGCATCCGTTGCTGTTGCGCAGCTCCGTCACCGGAACCTACGCTTCAATCGATCCGCAAGGCGCGCGCATTATCGGATACGTGGACGTCGAGGACTCGAACAACGTGAACGCGACGGCGGTCAGTTGTGCGGTGACCTGTATCGATTCGGGCCACAACGTGAACTGGACGCTGCCGGCTCCTCCGCCGCCGCCCGGTCGCTACGACTACACAGGCGCCAAGGTCATCCTCTCCCGCCTGCAAGACCCAACCCCAACCACCGTCGACATCAACTACACCGCCGTGAACACGCTCGCCGCAGGCAGCATCATCACGATCACCTTCCCGGCAGGCTGGACCAGCTTTGTCGCTCCGACCGGAGGCTCGGGTCTCGGCACCAGTCCGACCTTCGGGACGTTCGCGAACGGCTATACGGTAACCTGCGGCACCGGTGGATGCGCTTCGGGGGCGATTACCATCACCGGCGGGCAAGCGACCACCCCTGCCTCACCCGGCACGTACATCATCAGCATCACCAACAACGCAAACACGGACGTGGCCCAGGTCGCGGTCGCCGTGGTCGATTCCGATCAGGTCACCCTTTCGGCAACCGTGAACGCGACCCTCACCTTCGACATTGATACGCCGGCGAGCGGCGCGACCTGCACAAGCACAGGTTCGCCATACAACGTCCCGTTTGGTACCGTGACAACGGGCGATGTCCGGACGTCCGGCACGACCGATGGAGTGCCGCGTATCTGTCTGAACGTCGCGACCAATGCCGCACACGGCGTCATCGTGACCGTGAAGAGCGACAACGGAGCCATGAAATCCACGGCAGTCCCGTCGAATACGATTCCTTCATCAACCGCCGCCATGTCTGCCGGCACGGCCAATTACGGCATCTGTCTCGTGACCGCCGCCTCCGGCTTTACCGCCACATCCCCCTTTGCCTCCACCTGTGCGATCGACAGCAACACCAACTCGGTCGGCGGACTGACAGCGAACACGCAGACTCTCATGACCAGCTCCGGCCCGGTCGCGAGCGGAACCTCGACTGTCTCTGCGAACGTTGCGATCAGCGGGATCACCCCGGCGCACGACGATTATGCCGATGGGCTGACGTTCGTTGCTACCGCAAAATTTTGAGCAAACGGGCCGCCTCGAAGGGCGGCTTTTTTGTCTCGACAATTCCAGGGGGATTGCCTATCATGAGCCCACTATGGCTCGACACTCCCATTGGCACAACATTCAGCTGACGAAGGGGAAGGCGGATGCCAAAAAGGCCCAGGTCTTCTCGAAATTGGCCCGGGCGATCACGCTGGCCGCCAAAGTCGGCGGGGGAGACGTGAATTTCAATTTTAAGTTGCGGGTAGCTGTGGATTCGGCAAAAGCCGTGTCCATGCCAAAGGACAACATCGAGCGTGCGATCGCCCGCGGGACCGGGAGCGGCGACGGCGTGGCGCTCGAGGAGATCGTCTACGAGGGATTTGCCCCGGGCGGGGTCGCGATGCTCGTGCAATGCGTTTCGGACAATCGAAATCGCACGGTCGCGGAGGTGAAAAATATCGTGACCAAACGCGGCGGAAGCATCGGCGCTTCCGGGAGCGTCATGTGGATGTTTGAGAAGAAGGGGGTCGTGACGATCATGGATACGAGCTCGATCCTCGATCGCGACTCGTTCGACCTTGCGATGATCGAGGTTGGGGCGGACGACATTGTCACGATGGACGAAGGGATTCAGATTTTGTGCGAACCGAAAAATCTGAAGCTCGTTGTCGATGCGGTCGAAACCCGTTCCTTGAAGGTCGATGGTGCGGGTCTCGAATATGTCGCGAAGAACACCGTGAAGGTGGAAGATGCGGAAATCGAGAACCAGATTGTCGATCTCATCGATGCGCTCGAAGCGTACGATGATGTCGACGCGGTGTTTACAAACGAGGTATGAGCGGACACAGGAGGGTTATCTTAGGCATTGATCCCGGATTTGGTCGGATGGGGTTTGGTGTGCTCGTGGTGGAGGGTCAAGAACTCACGTTGGTCGACGTTGGGGTGATCACGACCACGACCGATCGTCCCTTTGCCAATCGTCTCGCGCTCATCGCGGCTGATCTGCGATCGCTCATGAAGCATCATCACCCGGACCTACTTGCGATTGAGAAATTGTTTCTTTCGAACAACCAAAAAACGGCCATGCAGGTTGCCGAGGCGCGCGGGGTCGTGTTGCTCCTTGCCGCGGAAGCAAAGCTGCCGGTGATCGAGGTCACGCCGAACCAGGTGAAATCCGCGCTCACCGGCGATGGCTCGGCCAAGAAGGGTTCGGTGCAGACTATGGTAAAATACCTGTTGAAGCTCCCGCGCGCGCCCAAGCCCGATGACGCCGCAGATGCGATCGCGATTGCAATCACGGCTTCCACCATGCGTCTATGACACACGAATCCGAGATCCGCAAAGACTATATTCAGGATCAATACGTCCTGATCGCCCCTCGTCGCTCCGGACGTCCCGGCCTCGAGCGCATGGTGTGCAAAGAGGCGCTGACCCCGGCCTCCAAGTGTCATTTTTGTCCGCGCGGCATTGATCCGAAGTCCCTCATCGCCACCTTCGGTCCGGGGAATCCTTGGAACATCGCCGTGATCGAGAATTTGTACCCCGCGGTCACCCTCGAAAATCCGAAGGCGTACGGGACCCAAGAGGTCGTGATCGAGACCCCCAATCACACCGAGCAGCTGGATGAGCTCCACGAGGAACAGATCGCCGAGGTGCTTGCCGCGTACGGAGTACGAACGCTCGCCCTTGCGGAACTGCCGAACCTTGAGTACATCCTTATCTTTAAAAACAGCGGCGGACGAGCGGGTGCGTCGATGAGCCATTCGCATTCACAAATTTTTGCGACGCAATTTTTGCCGCCGCATCTCTTGGACAAGGCGCAAAAAGCCCAGGCGTATAAAATCCAGAACGGCAGCTGTGTCTACTGCGACGTAATCGACATGGAACGCAAGACCCCGCGTCTCGTCTACGAGGATGCGTACGTGATCGCATTCACTCCGTACGCTTCGGCGCACAACTACGAGGTGTGGATTCTCCCCAAGCGTCACCTCGACAACATCGCGCAGCTCAATGAACATGAGCGTCTCGCCTGGGCCGCGGTTTTGAAGCGTCTCCTGCGCGCGATAGACAAACTGAAGCTTCCGTACAACTACTACTTCCATCAGATTATCAACGACGAAGACCAACACCTGTACATGAAGATCACTCCGCGCGGCTCTACCTGGGCCGGCGTCGAGATTGGGTCCGGTCTGATCATCAACCCAGTGAGCCCAGAGGACGCGGCCGGGTATTTCCACGGACACTTCTAAAAGAAAACACCTCTCACGCGAGAGGTGTTTATGTTTTTGGAGAAAGGCGGACGTCGTTCAGGCGCGACTTCACGCGTTCGACGATTTTTTTCAGCGACCAGTTTGCTTTCACAAGATAATAGGCCGGTTCGGTCAGCGTGATATCTTTCATCCGCTGTTCGTCATCCGCGGAAAGGTTCGTGAGGAAAATGACCGGCACCTGTTTTCCCCAGGGGTCGGTTCGTAGTTTTTTCAGCATGGCCATCCCGTCCATGACCGGCATGCGGATATCGAGCAGGACGATATCCGGATGTTTTTGCACCGCCAATTTTAGCCCTTCCTTGCCATTTTCAGCCTTCAGGACATTGAATTTTTGATCGGAAAACTCGTCCGCAAGCGCTTTGAGCTGAGGGAGTTCGTCCTCAACGATCAGAATGGTTGGGAAACGTGATTTCATAACCGATTAAATTATAGCACGGTTAGGGGAGCGGTTCATGGGCAACAAGTCGGACCGTCCCTTCCTGCTGTCTCATCCCCGACAAGGGAAATGCCACGTAAAACGTCGTCCCCTTATTCTCCTGCGATTGAAACCAGATGTCTCCGCCGGTCTTGTCAAGAATGGACTTCACGATAAACAGGCCAAGCCCGGTGCCGTATGTTTGCTGTTTTCGTACGTTGTCTGCGCGGAAAAATTTCGTGAAGATCTGTCCTTGCTGTTCATCGGGGATCCCATACCCGTTGTCGGAAACAATAAGGATGAGGCGATCCTCGAGCATGGCGCGTCCGCCAACACTCGTCCCGCGACGGCGCGATACGGCACGGACGCTCACGGTTCCGCCCACGGGAGAGTAGTGGATCGCGTTCGTAAGAAGATTGTGAATGATCACATACAGGAGGTGCTTATCTGCCTGGACATTCTTGATCGTCGGGGGATACGTTTCGCGTATCTGAATCTTCCGCTCAAGGATGTCGGCCTTGAGGTCGCTTAAGGCCTTGTGAACAACCGTACGGAGAACGACCGGGCCTGGATAGACGGCCAGAACACCAAGGTCAATCCGGGACACGTTCAGCAGAGCGTCGATGAGCTCGATCATGCGCTCATTGCTGTGGCGAATTTCCGAAAAATATTCCCTCTGCTTTGGAGTCAGTTTGCCAACCTTTCCGGAAAGAAGCCGCTCGGAAAACCAGTTGATGGCCGTGGGCGGCGTGCGGAGTTGATGCGAGGCGAGGGACACGAATTCGGACTTGGCCTGATCGACCCGTCGGAGATTTTCGAATAACCGTGCCTTCTCCGTGATCGTTGCTGCGAGCAAGAGAGCGGTCACGGACACGGTCCCCATGAACAGCTGGAGAGACAGCAGACCTTCGTGCAGCGTGACGGCGGCGAACGGACCGTTGCCCACCGTCGTCCCCCAGATCGCAAAAACGGATGTGAGTAGAACGGCGGTCGTTGCTCCGGGCATGCGAAACCGGAGCGACACCCAGACGAGCGGCAGGAAGATGAGATACACGAGCGAGCGCGTGGTCATGTTCCCCGGGAACGACAGAAACATCCAGGTGCACATGACCGTCAGGAGGCCGAAAATCATCAGTGCCTCGAGGGGTGTATCGCGATCCTTCAAATGCAGTCGTTTTTGCACCCACATTTCCCCCCAGACCATCAGAAGCGGGGCGAAGACAAGATCTCCCATGACGTCGCCGATCCACCAGGCGCTCCAGGTCGACAGGATCGTGGCGACCGTCACGACCCCGCCGAGCATCAGGCTCGCGACCCCGATCGTGGCGCTGACGGTGGTGCTTATAAACGCGGCGGGAATGATCAGAAGCACGGCATCGCGGACCGACCCAATCGACGGGTCAAACCGAAATTTTTTAAGGACGAGCGCCCCGATCACCGCTTCAAGCGTATTCCCGACCCCGATCCCAAGAGCGACCAACGGGTTCGCTCCCACCGTATAATTCGTGAGGATAGCTCCGAGCAACACCCCGGGCCAATAGCGCGGCCCAAACAGGACCAGGGCGGCAAGGGCGATGCCGGTCGGCGCCCAGACGAGCGTGGCGAACCCACTGACCGCATCGAACAGCAGCCCAAGTCTTCCGGCGATAACATAAATACCCGCCAGCAGAACAATCCCCGGAATGGTAGAGATAAACGCCTGGTTTCGCGGCTCCCCCTTCATGGGAAAAATTATACAACAAAAAACCGTCCCGCCAAAACAAAAATGCCCTTTCACAAAAGGCATTTTTGGAGCGGGTAGCGGGAGTCGAACCCGCATTTCCAGTTTGGAAAACTGGGATAATAACCGCTATACGATACCCGCATGGCTCGCAGGCAGTATACGCGAGCGGGCGCGGACAGGCAAGGGGCACGTCGTTCGCGAACGACGTGCCCAAGGGTTAGGTTTTCCGCAGTCGGGCGAGCGACCAGCCGAGGACGATGGCCGCGAGGCCGACCAGAGCGTACAGGATGTAGGCATCCGGCGGGATGCTCATGGGGGCGGAGGGGGAGGTCCCGAACGGGTCGAAACGCGGGTCGGGATAGGTTTGCCCTTTGGGCGGCGGGAACCCGACGGTCGGGGCCACGTCGATTTCCGTCGTCGTTCCATCAGTGACCGCGGTCGCTGCCCTCCAGCGCGCGGTGACGTCCGCGTTCATCTCCGAAAACGGAATGCGCAGGGTGACCGTGTCACCGCTCACCTCAAACGTTCCGGCCGTATCCTTGTTCGTGGCCCAGGTTTGCGCGTTTTCCGCCGCGTTATACCAGCGGAACCCGAGATTCCACGCGAGCGTTCCCTGTTCGTCGATCTGCCCGTACCGAACGGTGTACTCGGCGTCCGTGTCGGCGCGCACGCCCTGCGTTTCGTTGTTGTCGCGGTTCCCGTCGATGTCCACGTAAAACAGGACGTTGAATTTTTGGTCAGGCTTGTCCGGGATGGCATCGGCAACTGTCGCGGTGAACACCCAGGTTCCCGTGGTCTCGTCTTTGGCAAGGGAAGCGCCCGTAAGATCACCCCAGGGCTCTGCAAGCGTGGTCGAATCGCCGACGCGATCGAGCACGTCGCCGACCGGATCTGATACGCTGCGCGCTCCCTCGGCAATGAGAAACGATTCGCGTTCTTCCGTGGCGACACCCGCGGAGAGCTGCTCATTCGTGTAGCCGATCGAACGCAGATAATCGTCCGTGCCGGCATTCGGACCTGACGCCATGGCGGCAAGCGGAAACGACAGCAGGACGAGGGTGGCCAGGAAGTATTTCATACGAGGAAGGAGGCATTAGATTGCCTCCACCTTACGAGAAACAAAGGGAAGGGTCAATATTGCGAAGTTCAGCGGATTTTGTTAGTATTCGCACGCGTCGAGTTCATCTCGACTGATCGGGCCGTGGCGCAGTTGGTAGCGCGCCTGGTTTGGGACCAGGAGGCCGCGAGTTCGAGCCTCGCCGGCCCGACCAAAAACGACCCCGTTTGACGGGGTCGTTTTTTTATTCGCCGACAGCGCGCCGTCGTACGGGCACCACTGTTTGGTAACGGCCAAATTTTTCATTGAGCTTTGTTGCGGCGTCGAGCACCGCATCCCGATCCGCCGTCGAGAGATCTTTTTGACGGAGCACGCGATCGAACCGTTCCTCCGCGGCTCTGTACCAGGCGGCTGCGAGTTCGCGCGCTGCCGCATCGACCTGGGTGATCCCGCGATCGGTCATGTACTGATCGATCGTGTCCACGAGTTGGTCCGACAGAAGCGGATTTTTTACCCCCTCGCGTCCCTGATATTGAATGGTCCAATCCTTCGCTCGAATCGTCACCAGGTAATCGATCTGTCCGCCAAAATCTTCGAGCGTTTGCGTGTACGCTTTGGCATCCGTGAACTCGGCATTCTGCTCGAGCGAGGATGTTTCTGTTTCGACAGCCGCCTTGTCAGGCGATGCTTCCGTTCGTTTCCCAAGGCGACGGTTGAGGCGATCCTCCATGGACTCGCGCGGCTTTTTCGCGGCTTCACCACCGGCTTGAACGGCAGCCAAATCCGCTTTTGCTTCCTCGCGCGTCCGACCCTTCATCGACACCCAGCGCCCGCGTTCGTCGATCGGCCCTTTGTCTCGATTCGTGTATTGCATAGGTTGGCTTGCCGGGCGTTCCGCTCGGTTAACGGGACTCCATCGTCCTTTTGATTCAGTCGCCATACCTTAGTACGGGTAGCTGATCGATGGGTCGTCGGTGAGCGCGCCGCCGTCCACGTACAGGGCGAGCGTTTCTTCCGAAACAGACACGAGGAAATCGACATTGAACCGCATGGAGGCAAACACGTCGCCCGGGATGCTGTGGTAGGTGCCGCGTTCAAAGTAGACGACCTCGCCGGAAGGGAGCACGCCGACCGTGCCGGTCGGGTAGACGGCCGAGGTGATGTCGTCCCCGCGCGTGTAGTTCGTGAAGTAGACGTCCGGCACATCGACGACGCGGTGCGCCCAGTCGTTGCCGTACAGCGCCGCAGCGACATCCTCGCCCGTGATCCATCGCAGCACGCCGCCCGGCTCGAGCGCGTACACCTTCGGGTCCGTCGTGATCTTCACGAGGTTCGTCCCGGCGCGCATCGTGACGTTTTTGCCCAGCTGATAGTTGGCCAGGTTTTCCGCATCGATCAAGTTCACGTCCTCGAAATCCTTCCACCAGGAGTGATAGACGCTTTCGCCAGGGAAGGCATGACGCATGCCGTCGGCGCCGATTTCGTACACGGCTGAGTCCACGGTCGTGCTGGCGTCCCCGTCATCAGGCAGTTTTACAAGAAGGCCTTGCCCGGTCGCCGCACTCGGCTCTTCGGCGGGCGGAGGGGGCGTTTCCGATGGCGGCGGAACGCTCGCGGCCGGTTCTTCTACGGTCGCGGTTTCGATCGCGTCGAGCTTCCACACCTCCGCCTCGGTGCTTGTGATCGAAACGTAGCGGAACGGCACGCCCGCCGTATAGGCGATCGTGGTTGCGGACTGGTAGAGCGGCAGGGTGGCGCTCGAGGTCTGCACCTTTTCCATCGCATCGTTCATAAATTCGGCGCGGTAAGTGGCGCCGTAATTCAGGAGCTGAAAGTAGAGCGTGAGGTCGCCGGTCCCTTCTTCGTCCGCTCCCATGTCGAGGATGAGCGAAGAATCTTTGGCGAGGAATTGCGCGTACCCCTGGTCCGGCGCGCCAATCGCGAGGTCCGGCTGATACACCTGGTTCGATGCCTGATAGACGGCGTCGGCGTAATGATCCCCGCCGGTGGCAAGCGCCGAAAACGGAAGGGAACTGAGCGCGAGCGTTGCGCCGAGCGTGGCGATGATGGTCCGTGAGATATTCTTCATATTGATGACAGTTTAGCAAAGATACAAAAAATCAGCCACCAATGGTGCCTGGGGTCAGAATTGAACTGACGACACGTGGATTTTCAG
>CAZOPY010000004.1:0-22695 GCA_964581945.1 uncultured Gammaproteobacteria bacterium
GCGGATGCTGGAGCGCGGCCTCGATCGCACGCTTGGTGATTTCGTGAAAGGTGATGCGCTTCAATTTCGACGGTTCGACGTCAAGAAGCGCCGCCAGGTGCCAGGAAATGGCCTCTCCTTCGCGGTCTTCGTCCGTGGCGAACAGGATGTCATCCGCCTTTTTCGCGGCCGCTTTCAGCTCTTTGACATGCTTCTGCTTTTCGCGCGGCACGATGTACTTCGGCGTGAATCCGTGTTCGACGTCGACGCCGATCGAACTCTTCGGCAGGTCGCGCACATGACCAAAAGAGGACAGGACGACATAGTCCTTCCCCAAAAATTTGCTGATCGTTTTCGCCTTCGCCGGCGACTCGACAATGACAAGATGTTTGGACATGCAACAGATAATGGAGCAGAAAACAGGTCCTGTCAAGTTTCGCGCGTCATCCTCGCGCGTAATGCATCCCGCCCATGTGGCGCGCGGACCCCTTCATTTCCATGAGCGTGAGCGTGCTGGTGGCGGTTGAAATCGGAAGTCCGGCCGCGCGCGCGATGTCGTCGACGTGGAGCGGATTGCGCGTAAGAATCTCGAGAATTTTTGCTTCGGTCGGCGATCCGGCGACCGGAATCGTCTTTGGCTCGCTCGCGTTCGTGACGCCGAGGACGGAAAGAATGTCCTCGGGACAGGTGGCGACCCGGGCGCCCATTTTGATCAGATTGTTTGGCCCCGCGCACGTTTCAAGCGCAATCGAACCGGGGACGGCGAACACGTCGCGACCGGCGTCGTTTGCGGCCTTCGCCGTGATGAGCGAGCCGGATTTCACGGCCGCCTCGACGACGAGCGTCGCCTGACTCATCCCGGCGATGATGCGATTGCGGACGGGGAAGTGCCACTCCTCGACGCGCGTGCCGGCCGGATATTCCGAGATGATTGCGCCGCCTCGCTCGATGATCTCGCGCGCGAGTTCGCGGTGACCCGACGGCATCATCCCGCGTTCGTCGACCTCGGAACCGAGCACGGCGACCGTCACTCCGCCGGCTTTGAGCGCCGCGCGGTGCGCGAGCGCGTCGATCCCGTACGCGAGGCCGCTCACGATCACGACCCCGCTCCGAGCGATCGGCTCAACAATTTCGTCGATCGCTCGCGCGCCGTACATCGTCGCCTTGCGCGAGCCGACGACGGCGAGGCACAGCGCATCGCGCGGCGGGAGCGTGCCGCGAACGTAAAGGAGCTCCGGCGGATCATGGATCTGCTTCAGGAGCTCCGGGTAGCGTTCGTGTTGGGGAGTGATCGTGTAGGTCACAGGAGTTCGCGGACCTGCTCGATGGCGGCCGGAATCACCTCCTCCAATTTTTTTTGTTCGTCCTTCGTCCATTTCGACAGCACCCACACGTCGAGCGGGATGTTCGGATTCTCCCCGCGTCCGATCCCGACCTTCACGCGCTTGATTTCTTTGGTTCCGAGGAGGTCGATGATCGACTGCATCCCGTTGTGCCCGCCGGACCCTTCGCCGCGCGGCCGGAGCTTGCCAAATTCCATGTCCGCGTCGTCATACACGACCACAAGATTCGCGAGTGGGATTTTCCAGAACTGCATGGCGGCGCGCACGGCCTCGCCGGACAGATTCATGAACGTGAGAGGTTTCAGGAGCGCGATCTTTTCGTCTCCGAGTTCGAACTCCGCGACTTCCGCTTTGAGGCTCGCCTTCTTTTTCCAGGTCACCCCTTCGGCCCGGGCCAGGGCATCGACGACAAGAAACCCGACGTTGTGCCGGGTGTGGTCGTATTCTTTGCCGGGGTTGCCGAGACCGACAATGAGCCTCATAGAAAGATTAGCCGATTTCACGAGGGAGGCGCGGCTTCAGGACGATGCCGGTTCCTTCGTACCCGAAGGTGTCGTGCAGACGGTTTTCGAGATAGCGGAGGTAGCTTTCGTTGATCGCATCCCCGCGTTTTGCTTTGATCGTGACATGGAAGGACGGGGGAGCGACGGCGAACTGTTTGACTCCGAGGATTTTGGGCGGCGCTGGGCCTTTGCCTTGCGTCGGCGGATGCGCGCGCACGGCGCGGGCGAGGAACGCGTCCAACTCTTCTTGCGGGATTTCGGTGTAGCGGGCGCGCTGGACTGCATCGACCATGTCGAAGATGTTGGTGATGCGCTGTCCGGTGATCGCCGAGGTGAACAACACCGGCGCCCAGGAAAGATACGGCAGCGTGCCGGCGATGTAGCGTTTGAAATTATTGATGATGTCCGGGGTCTTGTTCGGAATCTTGTCCCACTTGTTCGCGATGAGGATCACGCCCACGCGCGCCTCCTTGCACATGCCGGCGAGCGTCCGATCCTGGCTGCCGAGCGGCTCGCTCGCATCAACGACGAACAGCGCCACGTCCGTGTGCTTCAACGTCTCCATGGTTTTTTCGACGCCGACGTTTTCGATGCCGCGCGCTTTGCGCACTTTGTTCAGCTTGCGCACGCCGGCCGTGTCGATCAACAGATATTCCTTGCTTCCGACCTCCACGAGCGTGTCGATCGGTTCGCGCGTGGTGTGCGCGATCGAACTCACGATGAACCGCTCTTCGCCCAGAAGGGAATTGAGGATCGAGGATTTGCCCACATTCGGTTTTCCGATGACGGACACGCGAATCGGTTTGATCTCCGCGAGGTCGGCCGGTTTCAGCTTCATCTTTTTGAGTTCGGCATAGACCGCGTCGAGCAGATCCCCGCTGCCGGTGCCGCGCAACGCAGAGACCGGGATCGGCGCTGGAAATCCGGCGAGCCGCCACTCCGGGTTGTTCACGGAGTTTCGGAGTGCGGGCGTCTC
Source organism: uncultured Gammaproteobacteria bacterium (assembly GCA_964581945.1). Classification (GTDB taxonomy): domain Bacteria; phylum Patescibacteriota; class Patescibacteriia; order UBA9934; family GWF2-40-263; genus CAZOPY01. The sequence continues at coordinate 2,802 of CAZOPY010000004.1, forward strand.
GGCTTTGTTGCCGACCACGAGCACCGGCTTCGCACTCTTTCGGAGCTTGCGCGCGAGCTGCTGCTCCTGCGGCATCGGTCCGGTTTTGAGATCAACGACGAACAGAATCACGTCCGCCTGCGCCATCGCGAGCTCGGCCTGCTTGATCGTGTTGCGTTCGATCTCATCGGTATGGCTCACGTCCAATCCGCCCGTATCCACGACTCGAATGATCTTGCCGCGCCACAGGCAGTTTTCCTCGTTGCGGTCTCGCGTGGTGCCGGCCAGGTTCGAAACCAGCGCCTTGCGACTCTCAATGAAACGATTAAAAAGCGTGGATTTGCCCACGTTTGTTCGTCCAATGATCGCAATTGTGGGGATATGGGGTCGAGGCACAGCCTGGATATTACCTTCGAACGAGATCGGCGCTACTTTGCCCTAAAATGACCAAAAAGTCCACATTGGTCTCTGTGGTTTTCGCGGTGGACGCTTCATCCGTAACCGTGATTTCCTTCGGGACGATATCTTTGGTGGTCAACAATCCCGAGGCGGACATGGACACGTCGGCCTGCAGGAAGTTCTGCAGCACCTTCAATTCGTCCGCTTCCTGACCGTTGGTCAGGTCATAGATCACCGTGTGCGTGTAATCGCGCTGCTCGGCGTTCCCGATTTTCACCACGTCAAATCCCTGGCCCTGTAAGAGCTGCGAGGTCTGAAAAGCGAGGCCGGTGACGTTCGTGCCGTTCTGGATTTCGACGTGCACGAGCTTCGGGATGGACTCGGCGACGGGCGGATCCGGTTCCGCTGCCGCGAGCGTCGAGTTGTCCGCGTACAACACGTTCGCGGCCATGCGGCGGATAGGGTTCCAGTCGTCGTTTTTTGGGAGCAGCACGTAAGCGCCGTTCAGCGAGGTCGCGTACAGCGGACTGTCGTTGCTCGCATCAAGCGCGTGGTTCGCGATCTTACTCGTGTCGATGTCATGGACCATTTCCGCGAGTCTGACCGCCTCCCACAAACTCATGTTCGTTTGGATATGGCTGCCGAGGGTCGCGAGGATGGCGCTCACCTTGCCGGGGTTGATGAGCGTTCCGACGTTCAGGACATTCTGTTTGATCGCAAGCAGCACCTTTTGCTGGCGGCGGCTGCGCGCGAAGTCGGACCCCTCGCCGTTGTTGCCGTGGCGCGAACGCACGTACTTGAGCGCCGTGTCGCCGTCCATGTGCAGCCATCCTTCTTGAAACGAAACGGTTTGATACAGATCGTCTTCGGTCGGATATTCGTAGTCCGTGAACGAGCGGTCCACGTACACGTCGATCCCGCCGATCTGATCCACCAGTTTCGCGAATCCGCCGAAGTCCACCTTCACGTAGTAGTTGATCTCCTGCCCGAACAGATTGCCGATGACCGAGCTCGCGAGCGCTGGACCGCTCCCTTTTTCGACGTTCTCGCCGAATGCGTTCACGTTGTTCACCTTGCGCCAGCCGTAGCCGTCGATCGGCACGGTCATGTCGCGCGGGATCGACAGCATCCCGACCGATTTGTCCGACGGACGCAGGGACGCGAAGATGATCGTGTCCGTGAGTTCCGGTCCGTCATGTCCGGCGCCGCCCACGCCGAGGAGAAGGAAGTTAATGCGGTCCTGATCTTCGCCTTTCAATTTTTTATCGCCGGCGGAAACAAGATGGCGGATGGTCGAGAAGAACGACAGGTGCGGCAATCCCGCGAACCCTGTTTCGCCCCCGGTCGCGATCTCGTACGAAAACGCCGCGCCCGCCGTTGCGAACACAACGAGAGCGATGGCGAACAGCCGTCCGAAAAACAGAAACGGTTTCCGCTTTTCGCCCCCCAGCCGGTATTTTTCGCGCAAGAAATCAACCTTGATTTTATCCATAATTCTTCAAGCTCGGTTGAGCTCATTATAGAGAAGAAGCGGAGAACAGACAAGCTTCCAGCGCAAACAAAAAACCGTCACGTGAACGTGGCGGTTTTTTGGTGGACGCACCTGGACTCGAACCAGGGGCCTTGCCGATGTGAACGGCACGCTCTAACCAGCTGAGCTATGCGTCCGTGTGCGACAAGATAACAGAGAAGCGCTCGTTTGCCAAGAGTCAGGAGGGATATACACAGCGTCCGCCTCATCCACGAATGATATGATCTCCCCTGGAGGCTCGATGTCACGCTCCTCGACAGGGCTCGCGATCGATGTGCACCCGGACGGCGACGACTTCGCCTGGCTGTTCGTTCCCGCCATCCGGATCGGGATGACGCTGCTCGAATTCGAGTACCTGACGACCCCGCACGACGATCCGCATCGTCGGTCGCGACTGGGAACCCGCCTGCGCGCGGTCATCGAGGCGCTGCGCCGTTCGAACCAGCGGACATTCGTCTTCACGCCGAGCGATCCGACCCCGCTCTATCTCTCCGAGGAATGGGTGCTCCACGCGCGCGAAACGCTCGAGGACGCGATCTGGATTCTGGATCGCATTCACGCCATCCGCAGCGTGCGCAAGCTGAGCCGCCGGCCGATCGAGCTGAAATGGGGGTCCGATCATTGCCTGACCTTCATCCTCGGACCCAAGCCGCCGGACGTCCCTTGGCACTGCCGCGAGTGCAAGGCGGAGATCCCGCCGTTCGAGAACGTCTGCGCCACCCCCGGGTGCGCATCCCACGAACGGTACACCCGCTGCACGGGGAACCCCGTTTCCGTGATCGCGTTTCCACTTCCCGCGCTTTCTGGCGTCCGGAAGGTCGCGAAGGTCTGATCCCGCCGTCCCCGACCCAAATGGTCGGGTTTTATCTTAAAAAATGGCTAACCTAAAGCAATTAGCGAAGCTGAGCTCTTGACAGATCAGCCCATATACGTTATAGTAGCCCTGTGCAATTCTAGAAACCGTTCGAGAGGTCTCCTCAGAGATGACCGCACAAGATCAGAAGTCAGTCAGGGATAGCAACACTGTTGAAGCCTGAAGCAGACCTCGCCTCTCAAACGCCAATAAACTCCTCCCGGGTTCGCCCGGGAGGAGTTTGATTTTCGGCCATCGCCCCTTGGGGTTGCCACGCCGGGAATTGGGTGATAGACTGAACCTATCTTTGTCTTCCATGTCGTTATTCCGTCGCACGGACAACCCCACGGATTCCTTCTGGCACCGCAAGCTCGGTCCTGTTTTTGGGTCGATCGCCATGTTCGTGATCGAGGTGGCGCAGATCATGATCATCTCGCTCGCCATCATCCTGCCGATCCGGTATTTCTTGATCCTGCCGTTCTACGTCAAAGGGGCGTCGATGGAACCGACCTTTCTTGATCATGAATATCTGATCATCGACGAGCTCACCTACCGTTTCAACGAACCAAAGCGCGGCGACGTGATCGTGTTTCATAACCCAAACAACTACGATGAGTTTTTCATCAAACGGGTGATCGGACTCCCCGGAGAAAAGGTGGTCATCAAAAACGACAAGGTCTACATCTATAATACGGACTTTCCAAACGGCGACGAGCTGAAGGAAGACTATCTGGTCGACAACCCGACGGCCGGAGACGTATCGACGCAGCTCGGCGTGGATGAATACTTCGTCATGGGAGACAACCGCAAGGCCAGTTTCGATTCTCGCTATTTCGGTCCGATCAAGATGTTCGGCGAGGATGCGCAAGGGCATCGCTATCGCAACATCGTCGGACGGGTGTGGTTCCGCGGATTGCCGATCTCTCGTCTCTCGCTCTTCCCGACGCCGGTCTATCAATACTAATGTTTCTTGACGCGACTTCTATGCAAAAGAAAATGGTGGCGCCCAAAAAGGCGGCCAAACCGAAGAAGCCCGAAGAGGCGCGCGAGGAAGAGGCGCCGGTTGAAGAGATGAAAAAAGAGGGTGTCCCGGCCGCCGTGCCGGTCGTGCCCGTCGCCGGGAAGGGCAAGCGCACTCCCGAGCTGTTGCGTGGGTTCCGCGACGTGTTGCCGGACGAGCAGCCGCTTTGGGACATGGTGCGCGACGCCTCGCGTTCGCTCGCCGAAGCGTATAGTTTTGACCGCATCGACATGCCGATTCTCGAACGCGAGGAGCTGTTCGTGCGTACGATCGGCAAACAGACCGACATCGTGGAAAAAGAAATGTACGCGTTCGAGGATCTGGGCGGCGACCGCGTCGTGCTGCGTCCGGAAATGACCGCGTCGGCCGTTCGCGCGTACGTGAACCACGGGATGTTGAACCTGCCGCAGCCGGTGAAGCTCTGGTACACGGGGCCGAATTTTCGCTACGACCGTCCGCAGGCCGGGCGCTATCGCCAGCACAACCAGGTCGGGTTCGAGATCATCGGCAACGACGACCCGGTCATGGATGCGCAGCTCATGGTCATGGCGTATCACCTGTTGAAAACCGTCGGCGTGGACGCGGTCATGCGCGTGAACTCGATCGGGACGCCGGAATCGCGGCAGGAGTACAAAGTGGAACTGACCTCGTACTACCGCGGCAAGCGCAACGCGATCTGCGAGGATTGCAAGCGCCGCTTGCTCAAAAATCCGCTCCGTCTGCTTGATTGCAAACAGGAACAGTGCCAGCCGATCAAGGCGGAGGCGCCGCAGATTCTGGATTTCCTGGATGAGGATTCCAAGAACCACTTCATGAAGGTGCTGGAATTTTTGGACGAGGCCGGCGTGCCGTACACGCTTGATCCGCACCTGGTGCGCGGGCTCGATTACTACACGCGCACCGTGTTCGAGATTTGGGCCGCAGCAGACGAAGGCGAACGCGCGCAGAATTCGCTTGGCGGCGGCGGACGCTACGACGGGCTCGTGGAGCTCATCGGCGGCCGAGAAGGGACGCCGGCGTGCGGCATGGCGATCGGGATGGAACGCGTGGTGCTCGCCATGCGCGAACTGCAGGTGCAGCCGCCGTCGCGCCGACCGGAGGTGTTCTTCGCGCAGCTCGGGGATGCCGCCCGGCGTCAGGGGCTGCGTCTGTTCGAGGAATTCCGCCAAGCCGGCATCAGCGTCCGGGAGGCGTTCGGGAAGAACGCGCTCAAGGCGCAGCTGGAACAGGCGAACAAATTTGCCGTGCCGTACACGCTGATTCTCGGGCAAAAAGAGGTGCTCGACGGGACGATCATCGTTCGCGACATGGAATCCGGGGCCCAGGAAATCGCCGATGTGGGCAAGATCGTCTCCATTCTCAAAAAGAAGCTGGAAAAGCCGTTGCCGGTCCCGCCGCCCCCTCCGGCCGCGCCCATGCCGCCCGTCGCTTGACAGAAAACGCCGATTTTGGCATTCTGCTGGTGGAATTTAATCCCTGAAAGGAAAGGTGAAAAAACCCTGTGGTCGACGTCAAACGACGCAAAGGCGAAAGTTTCGAGAGCCTGCTCCGCCGCTTTACCAAGCGCGTGCAGCAGAGCGGAAAGATTCTTGAAGCGAAGAAGCTCCGCTTCCATTCGCGCAACAAAAACAAGAATAACCTCCGCAAGAGCGCGCTGCGCCGCCTCGAAATCGCCGAAAAGCGCGAATATCTCCTCAAAACCGGCCGACTCGTCGAAGAAGAACGCGGATCGCGTTCCCGCGGCGCCCGTCGCCCGTAATTCGCGAGGCGTGTTAGAATGATGACGACCGGGATTTCCTGGTCGTCATTTATTTCCTCATTTCTCTCCTATGTCTCTCGTTGAAACCATCGGCAAAGATATGGTCGCGGCCATGAAGGAAAAGAAGGAGACCGACCTCTCCACCCTTCGCATGCTGAAGACCGCCCTCAAGAACAAGCAGATCGATCTCATGCATGAACTCACGGACGAAGAAGCGATGGCGGTCGTGAAAACGATGATCAAGCAGACCAAAGACGCCATGGAATCGTTTGCATCGGCAAACCGCGAGGACCTGTCCGCGCAGGCAAAGGCGGAATTGGCCGTGCTTGAACGCTATCTGCCCGCGCAGCTGCCGGAGGCGGAGCTCGACGCGCTCGTGAAGGGCGCGCTCGCCGAGGCCGGGTTCTCGAGCAAGGCGGACATGGGCAAGGCGATGGGCGCGGCCATGAAAGCGGTCGCGGGCCGAGCGGACGGCGCGCGCGTAAAAGCCGCGGTCGAAAAATCTCTCACGTAACTATGTCGCTTTTGGCGATCGCCAACACCGCCGTCAACCACGCGACCGCGACCGCGGCGAAAAAGCCGGGCGCGTTCGATTGGTTTTTTTCGCCCGAATTCGTCGTGCTCGTGTTTCGGTTGATGCGGTTCGGATCCGTGATCATGATCATCTTTTTCGTGAACATGATGCTGATCGGCGCCTTCGAGCAGATGAACTCGTCCGGGAAAGACGACGTGGTGAGGAAGGGGCGCGGGCTGATCGCCAAGGGGTTTCTGGGGGCGATGACGATGATCATGCTGTTTTTCATCGCCTCGGGCGCCATCGCCAAACTCGGGCCGTAAATGAACGCGCAAAAAAGAGGAGCCGGACGCTCCTTTTTTGTTTGAACCTATCCACAACGACGTTTGAGCGGAAATCCTGTACAATAATCACACCGGCGACACGGAAAGCCACGACGAGCCGGGCGTCATGCGGAAGGATCAATCTCAAAATGGGAGGAAGCGCACAACAGCCATTCGCGTTGGCTTGATTGTGTTTTTTGTTTTCCTGTTTCTGATGCCGATGCACCCGGCGATGGCCCAACTCGCAAGCGACGCGACCAACCAACTTGGCGCCGCGTCCGGACTGTCCACGCAGAACATCGCGGTGTACATCGCGAACATCATTCGCATCTTCCTCGGCATCCTCGGGATCGTGCTTACCGTCATCGTCCTCTACGCCGGCTACCTGTACATGCTTTCGCAGGGCGACGCGGCGAAGATCGCGAAAGCAAAGAAGATCATCCAAGCGGCGATCATCGGTCTCGTCATCATCTTTTCCTCCTACGCGATCGTGACGTTCATCTTGAACGCGCTCCTCGGCGCCACCGGATTTGGCGGCGTCCAGACCACGACGGCGGAACACTCCAGCGAACCGCTCTCCGGATCGCTCGGCGGCGGGATCATTGAAAGCCATTATCCGGCTCGCGACGCGATCGACATCCCGCGCAACACCAACATCATGATCACCTTCAAGGAAGGGATGGATCCGGGGTCGTTCATGAAAGAAGCGGACGGCACCGATTACGACGCGACGCTCGACAGCACGAAATATCTGAACGCCGACAACATTCTGATTTTCCCGAACGCGGAAACGGATACGGACACGTCGACCACGACCTCCGGCGTGCCGCTCGCGACCGGCGACGTGGTCGTGTCGATGACCACGGACGGCAAGACGTTCGTGTTCAATCCGAGCCCGCTCTTGGGGAGCGCGATCGATAACACCAGCTACACCGTGCAACTGAAAAACACGATTCTGGCCGCAGACGGCAGCGCGGCGTTCTCAGGGAGCGAATCGGACGGGTATGAATGGACCTTCCAGGTGTCGACCACGGTCGATCTCACCCCGCCGAAGGTTGAGTCGGTCGTGCCGGACGCCGGCGGGACCTTTGACCGCAACATCACGGTCTCGATCACGTTCAACGAGGCGATGGATCCGGTGGCGGCCTCGGGCATTTATGGCACGCTCTCGGATGGCACCGCCGGAACATTCAGTCACGTGGAGGTGTTGAACGGTACGAGCAACGTTGTCGGGACGTACTCGGTGACGAACAACTATCAAACGATCGAGTTCCAGCCGGACGAAGCGTGCGGGTCGGACCCGTGCGGCGATACGATTTACTGTTTGCCGGGAAGCGCGGACACGACGGTGCAGGCGCATGCGGCCTCGGTCGGCGCCGACGCGCCGCAGGCGACCATCACCGCCGGTCAGTACGACGGCCTGGTGGACGCGGCCGGCAATGCGCTCGACGGCGACGGGGACGGGATTGCCGAAGGGAGCACCACCGACGATTACGACTGGGGGTTCACGACGTCGGATGCGATCAACGATGATCCGCCGGAAATTTATTCGATTACGCCGACCATTCATCAATCGAATGTCGGGATCGACACGCCGGTCGAGGTGACCTTCACCCTTCACACAGGCGACGCGTCCGCGAGTTTGCTCATGCAGTCGTCCAGCTTGAACTCGACCAACATGCAGATCATCGCAGACACGCCGAATGAGAGCGGGGAACTGCAGGACCTGTGGTTTTCAATCGGGTCCGAGAGTACGGACGTGGACGTGGGCGGAACCACCGAAACGCTCACCAAGGCGACGATCAACCACGCCGCATTCTGGCAGACGATCGACGGCGTGGATCTGGACGGGACGTACTATCGCTACTACCCGCTGATCGCGCGCGGGGTGAAGAGCGCGTATCAGATTTGCATGTACCCGGCTGCGGACGCGGGGGTGAGCGGTTCAAGCTGCTCCAGCCGTTCGTCGGACACGGCGAGTCCGTGGTGCTGCGACGGGTCGGTCAGCGGCGTGGATTGCTCGACCGTTGGCGGAAGCACGCTCGGACAATAACCGTATGAAAACGTTCTGGCGACAACTGGGCCTCCTCGCCGCACTCGTTGCGGGCGCGCTTTGGGCCGCGCCAGCGCTCGCGCAGAACGCGGTCGGAGCCAACGAAATGTTCGGCGGGAACACCACTCCGGACGCCTTTGCCGCCATGACCGGTCTTGCGAGCGGCAACCTGGTCGTGATCATTGCCAGTCTGATCCGTACCTTCATCGGATTCCTCGGGGTTGTCGCCGTTGTCCTGGTTTTGTACGGCGGTTTCCTGTACATGACCTCGCAGGGGGACAAGGCCAAGGTGGACAAGGCCAAGCGCGTGATCATCAACGCGTCGATCGGCCTCGCAATCATCCTGTCCTCGTTCATCATCGTGTCGTTCATTCTCGGTGCGCTGACCGGCGCGATCGGCGGCGGCGTGAACACGAGCGGCGGTGGCTCGAGCGGCGGGTACGATGACACGGGCGGCGATGTCGCGTCTACGTTCGTCCTGAATTCGGTGAACACGGAATGCGCCGACATTCGCAACCTGCAGCTGCAATTCAATTTCAATCGTTCGGTGGACCATACGCTCGTGAGCGCAAGCTCGTTTGCGATCGGCAAATCGAACGGGAGCGACGATGCGGCGATGGGCGACTTGGTTGCCGGCACCTTCTCGCCATCCTCGACCGACGGGGGGAATACGTCGCTCGTGACGTTCACCCCGGACGCCATTTGCGACGTGAGCGGCGTTGGCGACGGTCCGAATGTGAATTGCTTCGATGCGGATACGGCGTACGAAATCCAACTCGACTCCGCCATCCTGAAGAGCTCGGACGGCACCGCCCTTTCGTGCACCACGGCTAACCCATGTCACTTCGACTTCACGGTTGGGACCGGGTTCGATCTTGCTTCGCCGAGCGTGTACATGGACAGTCCGGACGACGGGCAGTCGGTGTACAGCGGGGACGACGAGCCGCTGCGTGCGCTCGCAACAGACGACGGCGGTGTTTCCTCGGTTGTGTTTTTCCTCGACGGAGAACAGTTTACGACGGTCGGTGTCGACGGAAGCGACGCGGGAGTGATCGTTCCGCTTCCGGATCCAAACTATTTCAACACGGATTGGGACACGAGCGGATACGTGACGAACACCGAGCATCCGATCGGGGCGCAGGGATACGATTGCGCCGGCAACGCGTCGGCCGAAAACACGGTGAACGTCTGGCTGCGCGCATCGAGCTGCGAAGATGGGCAGCAGAATAATGATGAGACCGGGATCGATTGCGGCGGGGATTCCTCGAGCGTGAACTATTGCGGTTCGTGTTCGGGAGAAGAGTGCACGACGGGCGGAGATTGCGCCTCGGGCGCCTGCTATAACGGGGTGTGTGTTGACGCGCCACGGATCGACGAGGTATCGCCCGGCGACGGCGCGTACGGCAACTACATTACGATTTCCGGAAGCGATTTCGGGACGGACACGGCGCCGACCGTCACCTTTTTGGGGACCGATGTGGATGGAAACGGGGACGTGGTCGGGGATGCCGACGACGTCGTGGCTGCGCTCCCGACCGACGTCGCCTGCGCGGATAGTTGGAGCAACACGCAGATCGTGGTCGAGCTCGCCTCGCCGATGGTCGACGGACCGATCATGATTACGAACAACACCAGCGGGTACTCGGATCGCACAGATGGTGATCCAGGTTCTTCGATCAGTGATTTTGACATCAACGACACCGTGCGACCGGGGCTGTGTTTGCTCGATCCGTCCGCAACAACGACAAGCGAGGCGACCGTGACGGTGCACGGAAACAATTTCGGCTCCGTGCAGGATCCGCCAGACTCAACGCCGTCCATTTTCTATGTCGGCACGGACGAAGCCTCGAGTTATCCGTTCTGGAGCTCGGACGGCACCTACATCACTGCCGTGGCTCCGCTTCTGAATTCGGGCACGTACGACGCGCAAATTTTCGTCGGCGATGGCGACGCGCGAGAGGGTTCGAATAAGCTGACGTACACGGTCACGACGGCCGACAGCGCCACCCCGCCAGTGATCAGCGACGTGGACTCGGGCGTGTACCGCTGTCTGCTCGACGGCGAGGGAAGCGGGACCATCTGCGCGGCCGGAAGCGCGTGCACGGATTCAAGCGAGACCTGTACCTCGGACAAAACCTCGGGTCCGGTCGCGCAATACGTTTCGATTTACGGATCGGATTTCGGCGACACAGTCGGCGCGGTGTACTTCACGAGCTCGGACGGCGTGAACACGCTCGCGGACACCACTTTCCCGGAATACTGCACGAGCGATTACTGGTCGGACACGGCGATCACGGTGCAGGTGCCGTCGCTCGCGCCCGGGACGTATGAGCTCTGGATCAATCGGTATGACAACGTGACCTCGGACCCAACCGCGTTCAGCTTCACGGTGATTGATGGGGCCGCCGGTCCGAGCATCTGCGAGCTTTCTCCGTCGAGCGGGCCGCCCGGAACGGACGTGACCGTGCTCGGCGAAGGGTTCGGTGACACGGCTGGGACGGGGAAGGTAACGTTTTCCACAAATCAAGACGTGACGCCGGGGAACTGGAGTGACACGGACATTCAGGGAACGGATGCGGATCCATTGCAGGTTCCGACCGACGCGATCACTGGGCACGTGGTCGTGACCGACGGATCCGGTTACGCCTCGAACAGCGTTAATTTCACCGTCGGCACGTGCGACGCGGATTTTAGCTGTTCCGCGGATGAAACGTGCTGCAGCAACGGTTCATGTATGGCGAGTTCGGACGGCTGTCCGGAAAACGCGGCGCAGGATTCGTTTTACGCCTACTATTTTTCGACGGATTCGATTCCGCAGACCCCGGACCTCGCCTTCGGTTGCACCGACAGCCTGATCTCGCCGACGCCGTATGAATCCTGGGACGGCGGGGACGCGGTGTGCACCAGCCCGGTCGACATCGGCGCTTCATTCGTGCAGTCGGATACGGAAACGACCATTGCCATGGATCCGGCTTCGTTTACGACGAGCACGGTGATTTTGGAAAAATGTACGGTGGACGATTGTTCCGAAACGGAATCCGTGCCGCTCGGTTCTTCCGATTTGCGTACCTCGACCGACGGATTCACCTGGGAAATGCCCACGCTTGAAACCGGCACGCGGTATCGTGTGACGATCAAGGGCGGATCCACCGGGGTGAAAAGCGCGGACCAGGTGGCGATGGCGCAGGATCGTTCGTGGCAGTTCGTGACCTCGCTTTCGGACGCGGCATGCACCGTCGGCGGCGTCTACATCCAGCCGTCGGTCTACACGGCCGTCGCTCCGTATGACGGAACGACCGCGGCGACAATCGCCGCCACGTCGGTCGCGTATAACGCCACGCCGACCGCGGCCGAGTCGCAATGTATCCTCCTCGCCTGCGAAGGACCGGATGACGCGCCGTATGATTGGTCCTACACTTCGGGCGATACGGCCAAGGCGACGATCGACGCGGATCCCGCGTCCGGCATCTGTACCGCCTTCGCCCAACCGCGCGCGGAAACAGACACCGGCATCCCGGTTCTCATCACCGCCGCGCTCGACGCGTTCAGTGTGAGCGACGATGGCGCCCTGACGATCGACTATTCGGATCCGGAGGTCACGGATTATGTGCCGTCGTGCAGCGACGCCTGTTTGAACGCGGCCGTGATCGCGACCTTTAACGTTTCGATGGCCGACAGCTTTACCGGGTACGATGCGAGCGGCGATCACAAGGTCCGTCTCATGACCTGCGAGGACCAGACCTGCGCCGCCGAAGAACTGACCGAGGTCACCCCGCGCAGCGTGAGCTACGACGACACAACGAAAACGCTCACGATCACCCCGAGCGACGGCCATGGTCATGCGGTCGATCTCGCGACCGACACCTGGTACCGCGTGATTCTCTCGGGCGATCTGGAATCCGCAACCGGGGTCGCGCTCTCGAAAGCCCTTTCGAGCGATCTGGATTTTAACGGTGACGTTTCTTGGACCTTCAAGACCAAAGACAGCGAATGCGAAATTACGCGCGTGGACGTGTCGCCCGCGACCGTGACCTTGAATCTTGTCGGCGATCGCCAGCAGTTTACGGCGACCCCGTACGGCGCGCCGGACGACTGTTCCGCGGACGGCGAAGCGCTTACCGCGAGCGATTACGACTGGCAGACCTGGACCGCCGCTGACGTCACGGACAACGTGCCGACTGCGGACGTGGCCGACCTGCTCGACAGCGGAGAAATCCTCTTGAGCGACGACCTGCCGGCGTACTGTTCAAGCAGCTGCGTGAATGCGGGGTCGTCCTCGCCGATCGCGGTGTGCGGCGACTCGGCGGTTGACGACGGCGAAGATTGCGACGACGGCAACACGACCGGCGGCGACGGCTGTTCCGCGATCTGTCTGACCGAAGGGGTCACGACCGGCTGCGGCAACGGCGTGCGCGCCGGACGCGAAGAATGCGACGATGGCAACACCACGGATGGCGACGGCTGCTCGAGCGCCTGCTTGAACGAGGGCGCGGACGCGCGCGGGCTCGATTGCGGCGACGGCGCGGTCGCGCATGCCGACAGCGTCGGCGGCGAAGAGTGTGACTGGGGAAGCGACAACGCGGATCACAACTGCTCATCCAACTGTTTGAACGAAGGGTCCGGATCGGGGTACAGCGCGATCTGCGCCAACAGCCGTCGGGAAAACGGCGAAGATTGCGACGACGGCAACCTGGTCGACGGCGACCTGTGTTCTTCGACCTGCGAACATGAAGGGACGAACGCCTGCGCCACCACGTCTTCCCCCAGCTGTTGCGGCAACTTCACCCCCGATCCTGGAGAAGACTGCGACGACGGCAACTCGGCGAGCGGCGACGGGTGCTCGGCCAGCTGTCTCAACGAAGGATCGAATTATCTGTACGACACGGCGTCCATCTGTTCGAACGGCGGGGGGTTGGAAACCGGCGAAGAATGCGAGGCGACCACGGCGGGATCGCAAATCGCCAGCTTCGGCGTGGCCGAGATCACGACCGGCGCGCCCGAAGAGGTGCTTGCGGCCGCGTCCACCACGGCGAGCTCCACCATCACCGCGACCACGACTTCGCCGGACGGCACGGCCGTGAGCGGCACCGCGACCTTGAGCGTGGAATGCTCCTGCACGACGGATGCCAGCTGCGACCCGACGCAGTCCTCGACCGGCACGGCGTACGCCTGCGGGGAAGCGAACTGCTGCTTCGAACGTCCGAAGGAAACCGCCGCGTTCCCGACGGATGTCGACACCTGCCGCAACACCGCCGTGTACATGGATTTCGATCAGCTGATGGATGCCAACACGTTTATCGGCGTGACCGGCACGGGTGTGACCGAAACCGCGGTGCCGCACCTGTATCTGGAATTGAGTTCGGTGGCCGGCCACACGATCACGGAGGCGAACGCATCAACCTACTGTCCGTCCACCTACACCGTCGAGACCGTCGCCGGGGTGCCGGGCGATGCCGATGCGAACCGCTTCGTGCGCGTGTGGGATTGGGTCGTAAACGGGGTCGCCGGTCTGTTTGGTCAGGCGTACGCCGCATCCGTCAGCGTTTCCTGCCGTCTGCCGGTCACCTATTCCGTCGAAACCACATCAACCGGTTCGCGCGTGTACCTGCGCTACGACGATCTGCTGGAAGAAGACGGAACGTACACGCTTGTCGCGGAAGGCGAAACCAATTCTCTCGATGACACCGAAGAAGGGGTGCAGAGCGTGTATGGTGTTGGGATGCTGAAGGAGGCCGATTCCGGGTTCACGGTCGGCTCCGAGGTGTGCGCGCTGGATCAGCTCACGGTGGAAGACGAAGGAAAGATCGATGTCAGCGCGTTCGAAAACGCGAGCGTCGGGGTGTTTACTGTGGGCGGCGAGCAGCACACGTTGAAACTCACCCCCGATACGATCCGCGGCGGCCTGACAGAAGAGATCCAGCAAACGTCGGACTACAACTGGACCTACGCTTGGGGATCCGAGATCGACGACACGTCCGCGGACAACGTGGTGACCGTTCCGGACTCGACGGTCACGGACGAAGATGTGGACGAGGTGCTGGTCACCGCCGGTGACGTGAGCGGAAACGAAACCGCCATCGCCTCGGCGACGATCGACACGGACACCATCAGCGGCACGACCGGCGACGTCATTGATGGAACGCTCGATCTTTCCGCGATCTTGTGTTCGAATCCGTGGCCGGACCCGGGCACGTATGATTATCCCTTTGCCGACACGCAGGAGGACGCGGCGTACGGCGCTTCGGCCCCGCATGGATTCCGCCTCTCGGCGCCCTATACGAATTTCTCGTTCTCGTACTGCCGTGATCTGGAAAAATCTCAGTGTGTCGGCGGCACGGATGACGGTCTCACCTGCACGGCGGATGCGGATTGCGCAGGCGGCACCTGTTCGTCGCTCTTGCCGGAAATCAACATCGTCCAGGTTCCGTCGTCTCCGTCGCCGAGCGTGCTGAAGGAGTTCTTGTTCACGGTGAACGGAACGTCGGACGCGGTCGGCGTCCGTATCTTCTCGAATTCCACCTATCTCTCGCCTGCGGCGTGGTACGCGGAGCAAGGGTTCACGGGCTCTCCGTCGGAAACCACGATCGACGGGTATGCCGCGGTGAAGGACGGCGACACATACTACATTTCGGCGGCTAACCAGAGCGCGCTGCACATCTATCCGGACATCTACGTCCTCTCCTTTAGCGAGGACGCGAGCGCTACGGCAAACGCGATCTTCCCGCAGATTCTCGCAAGCATGAGTTTCAACGCGAACAAGACCGATGTGTCGGACATCGATCTGTGTCTCGATGCCGCAAGCGACTACGCCACGGACGCAAACGGCGACTTCATCTCCTGCACCTGGGGCGGCGACTGCTGGACGATCGACAGCACGTACACGTGCGACGCGCGCAAAGACAAAGCCCAGCGCGACCTGCAGCGTCTGACCGATATGCGAACGATCGCGGACGACATCGCCGCTTACGGCGAAACCAACCGCCACTGCTCGGTGACGAAGGGCCAAGCCTGCGTGGTGGACGAAAGCTGCCCGGGAACCGAGACCTGTTTGTCCGAGGTGCCGACGCTCGACGCCGGCTCGTTCCTGCGCGCCATGACCACCAGCCTCTGGCCGTCCTGGACCGCCGTGTTGAGCAACGATCTTGGAACCGCGCTTCCGGACGATCCGTTGAACGAATTTTGGAACTGTCCGACGGACACGGACGCCACCACCTGTTGGGACGAAACCAGCGGCCAGTTCACCTGCAAAGAACGTTCGCACGCGTACATCTATCAAAGCATCGGCGGCGAATCGTACGATTTGTACGCCCAGCTTGAATATACGCGTGCCGATTGGGCCTACGACATCGACGATGACGCGACGGACAACGCCAACCTCTTTGCCGAATACGCCAAGTCGAATTCGCCGGACGGCTTCTATGCAAGCGGTCAGATCTGCACGGGAACCGCGATCGGCACCTCCGGCTTGTGCGGCGACGGCGTCGTCGGATCGAGCGAGACGTGCGAAATCGGCGAAACCGAATCGATCGACTGTTCAGCGGGTGCGGGGACGATTACGGTTGCTTGCAACAGCGATTGTTCCGGATTCCAGACCCAGGCGGAAGCCGAAGCCGCGGGCGGCGTATGCATTGCGTTCGATTGCGGCAACGGCGTCACGGATCCGGGCGAAACATGCGATGACGGTTCCTTGAACGGCACCTACGGCCACTGCGGCGAAGCGTGCGATCTCACGGGCGCCTTCTACTGCGGCGATGGGAGCGTAGCCGGGACCGAAGAATGCGACTGCGGCGCGGACGCGAGCTTGATGGCGTCCGGCAGCTGGTCGTCGATCCATGCCAATTGTCAGGAGCCGAACGGCCAATACGCCAGCGACTACAATCGCAGCTGCTCGTTCGACTGCACCTTCCCGGGACCGTCCTGCGGGGACGGCGAAGTGAACGGCGGGGAGGAATGCGACGGCGACAACGAATCCACCGAAGGGGCGCTGTGCAACGGCGGCGACCATGACAACGAAAGCTGTTCGACTAACGACGACTGTGCGGACGCGGACGGCACCGCGCACACGTGCGGCGGAGACGTCGCGCACGACAGCTGTCCGGTTTCCTCCGTGTGCGCCGGGGGCGCGAACGAAGGGATCGCCTGCGATAGCAACGCTGACTGCCCAAGTTCGAGCTGTGATTTCTCGTTCACCTATCAAACCTCGCGCACGCGCACCTGCGATGACGACGTGAGCTCGACCCCAAGCTGCACCTGGAACGGGTGGAGCGACTGCAGCGCCGGTTCGCAATACTGCGGCAACGGCACGACCGAAGCGGATGAAGAATGCGACGATGGCAACAGCGATGACACGGACTCGTGTACAAGCTCGTGCCTGCTCAACATCTGCGGGGACGACCATGTCTACTCGGGCGTGGAAACGTGCGACAAGGGGGTGTTGAACGGCACCGAGTGTACCCCGGATTACGGAGCGACCTGCTCGTACTGCTCGTTCGCCTGCCAATACCAGGTGGTGTCCGGCGCGTACTGCGGGGACGCGACGATCAATGGTGACGAATTCTGCGATGGCGACAGCGTGCCGAAGTTCTGCTACTACGGAAGCACGACCCCGACCGATCGCGAGATCGGAATCGAATGTTCGACCGATGCAGATTGCACGGCGGAATACGGCGCCGGCTATTCCTGCAAGTCGGTGGGTGAATGCAACGGCGGGTCTCGCCGCACGGGTTCGGCGGGCAACTACACGTATCTCGATTACAACGGTTCGCCGTGCGTCAAAGGGAGCAACACGGGAGGACAGAAATGCGGCGTGAACAGCACCTCGAACGGGACGACGCAGGGGACGTGCGAAGCGCAGCTGTGCGCGAACGACTGCGGTTCGGCCTGTCCGTTTACGTTGCAGACCTCCGCGCTTACGGTCACGAGCGAACTGCCCGGCGCCACGGCCGAAAACGAGGTCGATCTGTACAGCTATCTTTCCGGCAATTCGCCGGACACCGCCGAGCTCGAAATCCCGGCCTGCAACATCGGTTCCGCCATCACGGCAGACGTGAACATGGATGATGTCATCCCGCCGTCGGTCGACATCGTGTTCGTTACCGACCTGTCAGGAAGTATGAAGACGGTCATTGATTCGGACACGGGCGACACGCGTGAGGACGTCGTGGTCGATTCGACGATCCAGGCGGTCAAAGATCTGTTCGATGCCTACGCCGACAACGCCGATCAGATGCAGATTGCCACCGTGAGCTTTACCAACACCACAACGGATGGCGTGGACACGAACGGGGATGGCTCGATCACCTCGGACTCCGACGGAGACGGTTCCTCGACGGAATACGACGATGCGTGCGTGTTGTCTTCGGCCGGATCCGGTCTGGCCTGGATCGACCACGACCTGGCATCGAGCGGGAACGAAACGGAGATTCTGTACGACGTCGACAGCGGGGTCGAGACCTACACGACGCGCGATAACGGCGCGACCCCGACCGCGGCCGGACTGCGCTGCGCCAAGCAGCTGCTCGCGGATTCGACGGCGGAAAACAAGATCGTGATTCTTCTGAGCGACGGCGACCCGACCGTGCCGATCGACGCCAGTAATTCAGGGACGGACGCAGAGGTGGCCGAGGTGATCACGGAAAAGGACGCGCTCGAGGCGATTGGCGCCGTGGTGTACTCCGCGGCCGTGACCGACGACGCCACGCTCGAAGGGTACATGGCGCATTTCTCAAGCGACACCTGCGGCTCGACGACAACGGATCCCGACGACTGTGACGTCAACAATAACGTCGAGTACGCCTACGCCGGCTCGACCGCGGATGAGCTTTCCGGCATGTATCAGACGATCGTTGACACGATTCTCGGCGTGACGGTCGGATTTACGACCGAATTCGGCGGCACGACGACGCTCACCACGGATGTCGTCGAACCGGGCAACGACGTGGTTCTCCCGTTCCCGGCCGGATTCGACTGCGATCCGTCCGGTTCGACCACGGTTCCGGTACGCTTGAGCTTCTCCGGAACCGGCACGGTCAACATCAGCGACATCAAACTGACCTACTGTCCCGCCGACTAGTATGAATGGATTCGATCAACAACCGGCCGTCCCGCGGACCGTCCCGTGGAAACCGATCGCGATCATCGTCGCGGTGGCGGTTCTCGTCGTCTCGGTTGCGGCCGGGGCCTGGTGGTTCGTGCAGAGCCGTCACGCGGCGTCGATTCGTCAGACGACGATCAACCAGGCCGCGCAAGAACTCGACCAGACGCTGGCCAACTGTGATACGACGAAAAATCCGGACGGATGCAAACAGCAGCAGGTCGAGGCGGTCGCGGGCGTGCTCGGCGCCTCGCAGATCTGCGAAAAACTCGAGGGAGATCTTCTGGTCAATTGTGCCTGGGGGGTCGCGGTTCAAAAAATGAATGCGGATGATTGTCAGGTCATTCCGGATGAAACGAAGCGGACGGATTGCGCCGATGCGGCGTATCGGCTGCTCGCCGTTTCAACATTAGACACCGCGACCTGCGAGAAGATTTCGAGCGACATCGGGAAGACGCGCTGTCTGGACGCCGTGACCGATGCGCTCCTCACAACACAGGGGTGCGCCGGCGTTGATGCGAATACCTGCGCCGAGTCGCAGGCGTACGCATCGGCCGTCGCGAGCGGCGACCCCACGCAATGCGATACGCTTGCAAACGCCTCGGACCAGACCGCCTGTCACGACACGCTCGGCGCCGGAGACCTGGATCATGACGGCCTTGCCGCGGATCGTGAAGCGGCGCTTGGCACAAGCGATACGAGCGTGGACACGGATGCGGATGGTCTCACGGACGCGGACGAGTTCAACATCTGGGGAACGGACCCGACCAACCCGGACACGGACGGGGACGGCTTTTTGGACGGCCAGGAGGCGAGCGGGGGATATGACCCGCTCGGACCCGGAACGTTGTAGTATAATAGATCCTATAAGTCCCATAGGCCCCATCGGTCCCATGAGACCGGTAAAAATCTATGTTCGACAAACCCGCAGAACCAGAAGACATTTTCTCAAGCACCGAGTCCGCACCGACCCCTCGGCCGGCAGCGCCTGTGCCGTCTCCGGCTCCATCCGCGCCGCGACCGCCGGCCCCGCCGCCCGCGGCGGCATTTACGCCTCCGGCTCGCCCGGCGATTTCTCCGGCCCCCGAAACGCCGGTCGTGAGCATTCCGCCGGAACCAGCATCTCCGCCCAGCATCCCATGGAAATTGATTCTGATCGTTGTCGGCGTATTCTTGATGCCGCAAGATCTTGATACACGATTGTGGATTTTATTTGCTGTCTTTGGTGTCCTATTCGGCGGGCCGTTGTCGGTGCTGCTACTCTTCTTCTCCGAGCGCGTCTGGTACAAGCTCTCGGGCGCGGAGAAGATGGTTTCGGAGCTGCGGGAATAGGGGACAACCGATTTGAGGCGCTGAGATGGGGGCTTTG
>CAZOPY010000005.1:0-21653 GCA_964581945.1 uncultured Gammaproteobacteria bacterium
ATGGAGAAAAGAGCGCGCATATTAGTAGTACTGGTTCACCTTGCTCTGGCCGTCTCCGACGACCTTCTTGAGTTCAAGCCCGGTAAGCGCTTCATCGATCATTTCGTTGAACGCCGTGTCGACGATATTGGCGTCCTTCCCGAGGTACCAGCTGTCGGCCGTGAGCACCTGGCTGACGAACACGTTCAGGTCTTCGTCGTTGATCTGTTCGTTGATGAGCGCGCGGCGCGCGGTCGGTTTTTTCGTGATGTCGAGGTAGGCCTTCACCTGTTCGGCTCCGGACGCGAACTGCAGGAAGTCCCAGGCCCACTTTTGGTTCGGACTCGATTTCGCGACCGTCTCCACCCAATAGTTGGCGAAGTTCACCGTGCGTCCGCCCGCGATCTGCGGCAGAGGCGAGATCTCCAGGTTCAGCTTGGGCGCGCGCGCTTTGATGAGCGGGAGGTCGTAGGCGTAGCCGAAGAAGAAAGCGGTTTTTCCGTTCGTGAACGCTTCGAACGAATCGGGCTGGGCCGCGTTCCAGGTGTAGTCCTCTTTGACGGGGTTCGCGAAGTCCGTGTAGAAGCGCAGCGCGTCCGCGGCCGGCACGGTCGCGTTATCGAGCGGATTGGCGAACGAGGCGTGGGTCGCGTCTCCCATCACGGTCCCGTTCTGCATCATGAGCACGGACAGGATGTCCGGAGCGCGTTCCACATTCGTCGATCCGCCGATCGCGGCGCCGGACTGTACGATGTTGCCCGAGGTATCGACGAGTGTCATCTTCTGGACGTCCGACTTGAAATCATCCCAGTTGGTCGGCGGCTCCGGGATGCCGGCCGCGTTCAGGAGATCGCGGTTCACGAACAGGGAAAGCGTGTCGAGCGCCATCGGCAGCGCCATGATCTTCGAGGCCGGCGGTTGGTTCGGATCCGCCTGATAGTCGCGGATGACGTCATGCGCCACCACGTCCACGAAATCGCTGCGGAGCTGGCGTTGGCTCAAGGTCGGCGTGGTTTTGAGCGTACAAACCGTTTCTTTCTTGATCGTGCCGGTCGTTTCGCAGTACGGGATGGAGACCGAGTCCGGCATCGGGGAGATAAGGTCCATGTAGCCGCCGATCCAGGTGTTGTGCAGGGACAGAATGTCCGGCCCTTCGCCGGTCGCAAACGCGCGCACCAGCTGATCCTCGTACTCGTCGATGCGAAGCGTGCGGTAGTCGAACGAGACGTTTGGATGGAGTTTGCGGTACGCGTCCATGATCGGCGCAAACGCGCTCGGGTCATCGAACACGCGCCAGACTTTGAGTGTGACCGGCGTGTTCGCTTCTTTGTCCGCCTGCGACGGCCCGCCGCAACCAGCGCCGGTCAGCAGAAGAGAGGTCATGACAAGAAGCGGAAGAAGGCGTTTGAAGGACATAGCGCGTCGCGTTACCGAACGGTTTTCAAATAGGCTTTGAGATCCTTGCCGATGTCGGGATGCTTCATCCCGAGTTCGATCTGCGCTTTCAGAAACCCGAGCTTGTTGCCGCAGTCGTAGCGCACGCCGTCGAACTGGCATCCGTAGAGCGCGCGTTTATTGGCGAGGTAAGTCGCGAAGGCGTCGGCCAGGCGAATTTCGCCGTCTTTGCCGGGTTCTTGCGTCTTCAGGATCTGGAAGATTTCCGGGGTCAGGACGTACCGGCCGATCACGATCAGGTTCGAAGGCGCTTCCTTCGGTTCCGGTTTCTCGACGAATTTATTGATCTGCCACACGTGTTTTTCCACCTCTTTGCCGCCGATGACGCCGTAGCTCGACACCTGTTTTTTGGGAACTTCTTGCAGGGCGATCACCGGGTCGTGATATTCGTCGTAGACGTCCATGAGCTGTTTCAATGCCGGCGCATTCCTGCCATTGTCGATGATGTCGTCTCCGAACAGGACGGCGATCGGCTCGTGTTGATCGATGAAGGGGACCGCCGACAGCAGGGCGTGGCCGTCGCCGAGCGGTTTGGCCTGGCGGACAAAGGCGAACTTCGCGAGTTTCCCGATTTTTTTCAGCTCGGACAGTTCTTTTTCTTTCTTTTTTTGCTCGAGGCGATATTCGAGCTCGAAGTTTCGATCAAAGTGATCCTCGATGGCGCGTTTGCCGATGGCGGTGACGAAAATGATCTCTTGGATGCCGGAGGCGACGGCTTCTTCGACAATATATTGGATGACCGGCTTGTCGACGACCGGGAGCATTTCTTTGGGCAGCGCTTTGGTGGCCGGGAGGAACCGCGTTCCCATGCCGGCAACGGTGATGATGGCAGTGCGAATAGGCATATGGTGCTTGCAGTATAGCGCGAAAATGCTGGAAAACCAAAAGCGGCCTGTGGGCCGCTTTAGTATCCCGGGAAGTAGTCTGTTTTGATCCGATGAGCTGGAACACCGAGCGTGCGCACGGACGTTTTGTAGGCCTGGACCATCGCGTTTGGGCCGGAAATGTACACGTGGCAGGCGGTCAGGTTCGGCACCTTCTGTTTGAGCTGCTCGGCTGTGAGCGGACCGCTCGCATGGTAGGTCGCCTTGACCCCGACCCGGGCGGCCGCGTCGAACAGCGGTTTGTAGGCGAAGTCCTGCTCGGTTCGACATAGGTAGAGCAGGGTCACGTCGCGCGTTTCGTTCAGATCAAGCAAGGATTGGATGATGCTCCGGACCGGAGTGACCCCGATTCCGCCCACGATGAAGGCAATCGGTTCGTCTTTCTTGCTGGGAAGGGTGAAGTCGCCGGCAAGTTGGCCCGCGGAAATCACGTCTCCCGGTTCAAGCGCGAGCAATCCGCGTTTGAACGGCCCCGGGGTCGGGACGAGCCGCGTCCCAAGCCGCAGGACGGGCTCGGTCGGCGAGGAAGCGATTGTGAAATAGCCACGAATGCCGCGATGACTTCCGCGCTCTGCGGGCACCATCCACTCAAGGAATTGTCCGGCCGTGAATCGAAACGGCCGGTCGGGCACAAACACGAATTCGTACAGATCGCTGGTGAGGTGATTTTTTTCCTTGAAGGTAAGTCTGAGCCGTCCCTGGCGATTCGTCGCATAGGCGAACAGGTTGCCGAGGAGCAACGCGAGCTCGGGGGTCGCATAGAACGGACCGAACTGGAACGGCAGAGCGAACAGGACGCCGACGAGCGCGCCATAGATGAGGCGCAACCGATGCGTCGGCGGCGTGGTCGCGGGCTCCGTGAGCATCACGGTCGCGAAAAAGACGAGCGGCCAGGACAGGATCACGGTCGTGAGTGCGGAGGGGATCGACGCGCCGGAAAAATCGTTCAGAAGCAGAATCGCCGGGATCGCCGTCACAAAAAAGGCGAGCACCTGGTCGAGGCGTTGGACTTTGAGAACGATGAGGCCGCCGGCAAGCGCTGTGAAGGGCAACAGGAGCGGGGTCGCGACCCACCAACCGGCGCCGGCACCGAACAGGTACCCGGCTGCGACCGCACCGAAGGCGGCCGGGTTGAACAGATGACGATGGTTGATCGTGAAGGCGTACTTGGACCCCATGGCGATTACGCCGGTCGCTGCAATGACTGCGAGTTCGACGCCGTTCGTCGGGGGAAACAAAATGAAAAAGAGGATGAGCGCCGTGATCAAGGCGGACGCATCGGTCCCGGTTGCGTTCATGATCGTTGCGAACAGACGGTTGGCAAAGAGACAGCTTGCGAGCAGGGTTGCGAGCGAGAGCGTGAGGGCGATCGGAGAGAAGGCGAGCCAACCCAGGAGCGAAAAAAAGATCGCAAGGCCGGCGAGGAGGGCGAGCGCTTGAAGCACGACGTCGTGCAAATGCGTTCGATTGATATAGCGATCCAACAGGTTCGGCATATTATTCAGTAAACAGCTCGATCGGCGCGTCCGGCGAAACGGTCATGCGGCGGCTCGCGTCCATCACAGCATAGTGGAAATCAAAATGCGGCGCGGGCGTTTGCGGCGGCACAAGATACAGGCAGGTGGTCAGTGCATCAGCCAGGAGCGTCGTCGACGCGATCGCCCAGGTCGCAAGAATGTCGGTCGGGGAAGTGAGCGTGCGCGGGTCGATCGTGTGATGGAATGCGCCCCAGGTGCGGCGGTTTCCGGCCGATCCGCACAGGCTCTGATTCTGGATCGTCGCGGCTCCGACCGCCTTGCCAGGCTCTGCCGGATCCTCGAGGCCGATGCGTGCGCTCTTCGGACCGCGGTGCAAGATGTCGCCGCCGGCATCGATCACAAAGGATTCCACGCCATGCTCAACGAGCAGAGCGCCGATGAGATCGACAAGATATCCTTTGCCGGCAGCGCCGAAATCAAGAAGCGCCGGTTCGATCAGTGTCAGATGTGGGAACGCGTACCGCATCACCTCTTCCCACGGTTGCGGCGGACGGATGATCGAGGCGGGTTTGAGCGAGTAGCTCGTGTCGTACCCCGCATCCTCGAGGGTGCGACCGATGAGCGGCGTGAATGCGCCGTTCGTGAGCCGATACAACTGTTCGTACAAATCAAACAACGGCTTGGCGTCCGCGGGGAGTTCGTACGTGCCCGCCTCGCGCGCCATGCGTGTGACAAGCGAATCCGTGCGAAAGCGCGAGTAGTTCCGATCGAAGATCTCGATGCGCGCAAGAATTGCCTCGCGCAGCGGCGCGGCATCTTTCGACGGTTCCGGGATATCAATTTCCCAGCGCGTGCCGATCGCTTCAAAGACGAACGAAAGAGGGTGCATAGCACCCTCTACGCCTGCGCCTCGGTTTTAATCTGCGCGACCGCGTCGTTGAACCCCTTCGGGGTGAGCGACGAGCCGGAAACTTTCGTGAGGCTGACCTCGTCGAGGCTCTTGCCGACGACGAGCGGCTTGTAGTTCTCGGTGAACATCCCCTGCATGCGCATGGACATCGGGCGCGTCGCTTCCGGCGTCACGGTGGCGTCCGTGATCACGCCGTCTTTCAGGGTGAGGGAGACCCCGATCGTTTCGGCGCCGCCCGGAGAGCTATAGTGTCCGGTGGCGGTGTACGTGCCGTCTTTGTATGGCGACGCGGTTGTCGACACGGGTGTCGTCGGCGTCTCTGCCGCCGCGTTCTCCATGCTTACGTTCGCGCTCGGCTGGCTCGCCCTGTTCATGTACGCGTAGGCAAGGACGCCTGCCGGGATGATGAGACAGATCGCGATAATGGCGATTTTTTGCGACAATCCGGAGGCGGGCGGGGTCGGAGTCGGTTGGGGGTTCTGATCAGTCATACAATAAATATCAACGGCCGGATTGTAACGTATATCGTTCGAACCGAGCAAGGGTTGCGCTTCAGAGAATCTTCATGATTCGAGCGTGTGCTATACTGTCTCCATATGAAAAAGAAGTATCTGCTTTGGATCGGCGTCGCCATCGTCGTTCTGACGCATGTCTACATGCTGGTCGCCGGATTGCCGGCCGATCAAATGATGGCCCACGCGATTCTGAACCTCGTTGCCGCCGCCCTCATCGGGTACGCGACGATGTAAAAAAATACGACCCATCTGGGTCGTATTTTTATGGCGGAGAGGGTGAGATTCGAACTCACGGTAACCTTGCGGCTACATCAGATTTCGAGTCTGACGCATTCGACCACTCTGCCACCTCTCCGTTTGTGGTCGCGGAGACGATACCACGAGGGCGTGGCGGGATTCAAGAGTCTCGTCTCGTGCCTCTTTTTCGTGTATCGCCTATACTAAAAGAAAGACCGTTTCAATCACTCATTTTTTTATGGATCCAGTCCAGCCCATTAAACAACCGTCGCTTCCGGAGAATACGTTTGGACGCGCCTTCGACCTTCTCAAGGCTCGGGCGGTGCCGCTGTATGCGATCGAACTGTTGGCGGTCGTGATCTCGCTCGTTGTTTCGGCGCTCATCGGCCTCGTCGGTCTGGTCGGCGCGCTCGGGGGCGGGGTGATTCTTTGGAGCAGTGGGCGGTTTACGCCCGGGCTCGGCGCAGGACTCGGAGCGGAGGTCGGAACGGTCGCGGTGTTCGCATTGCTCATTCTGTTCGTGAACGTCCTGATTCAACTGCTGGCGGTCGGTGCGATGACGCATGTGGTCACGGCCAACCAACTGCCGACCGTCGGCGAAGCATTTTCGGTGGCATGGGCGAAGCTCCCCTCGCTTGCCCTGATTTCCTCCCTGCTGCTGTTCATCGTGGGCGGCGGGTTCGCCCTGTTCGTCATCCCGGGGATCTGGCTCTGGGTCCTGCTCTCGTTTTCGATGTTCGCGCTCATGGTCGAGGATCGTCGCGGCCTCGCGGCGCTCGTGCGCAGTCGGGATCTGGTGGCCGGCCGCTGGTGGGACATCGCGCTGCGTTATTTTGTCCTCATGCTGATCGTGATGGCGATTCACTGGTTATTCGCGGCGGCGTTCGGCGGCGGGAGGCAAGGCGCGTACGGGTCCGGACCGGCACGTCTGGTCACTTTTCTGTTCGCTCCGTATATCGTTTGCGTGCAGGCCGTGCTCTGGAAGCAGGCGACGGCAACCGCCAAAATCAAAAGTCCCTCGTCGGATGGAAAAAAATATCTGTGGTTCGGACTCGGGTGGCTCTGGCTCGCACTTACCGGCTCGGCCATCGCCGGCGCGATCATCGCGTTTCTCCCTCGCTAATCGTTTTCAACAGAAAAAGTTCCGGATCGGCCGGAACTTTTTTGTTGGATCTGTTTTGGACGCCGCGGGCGGACTCAATGCGTAAAGAATTGAAAGATGCGCAAAACGACGGCGATGGCGATCACGGCGATGATCAGGCCGATCTGGAAATTACCGCCTGTCTTCGTGTTGCGTCGGCGACGAGGGAGCATAGAGCGGAGCGTAAGACCAGGAAAGAAGCGCGAGGATGGCCCAGGTGAGAAGCGCGAGATCGTTCTTGAAGTAGGGGACGTCGACCAGGCCGTGGATCGTCATTTCAAGCAGGGCGCAGCCGCAGGCGAAGGTGAGCCAGAAGGCGCGCGAGCGTACCACGACAGCGGAACGTCTGGCCTCGACAAAGACCCGGACGCACAGCCACGCGCATGAGAGGAGTCCGAGCAAGCCAAGCTCGGACCAGATATTCAGGATGATATCATGCGGATATTGAAAGATCTCGATCTCTGGATGCGTGTGGTAGGGAGCGAGGGCGGTGGGGTAGCCGGAAAGGCCGGCGCCGAACAGTGGATGGTCCGAGAGCATCGCCACCGTTTCGTTCCATTGTTTTTGTCGAACCTCGCCCGAGTAATCTTGTAGCAGGACTTTGCTGCGAACGGCTGGCACAAACAGAACGATCAGGAGGCCGGCGACGACGATCGGCGCGGCAATGAATCGCCACCGCGGGAGGAACAGGGCGCCGATCGCGAGACTCGCCGGGATCGCGATCCAGGCCGCTTCCGTTTGCGAGAACAGGATCGCGGCGGATCCGAGGACGATCAGGAGGAACCAGAACCACGAACGGAAATGAAATCGCGCCTCGATCGAGCGGAAGAGCGCTCCGACGGACAGGACGACGATTGGCCCGACGAACAATCCGAGCGCGTTCGGGTAGGGAAACACGCTCGTCACGCGTCCCTCGACATCCCACGGGATCGGAATCCCGAGGCCGGTCACTTTTTGGAACAGCGCGAACGCGGACACGATCAGGGCGGATGCGCCGAGCGCCATAAGCGATCGTTCGCCGTCATCGTAGTCTTTGAGCGTCGTGCGCATGACGACGAAGAAAGCCATTGGCTCGATGAAATAAGCCTTCCACACGCCGAGCGCGGCGTTGCGGTCCGGGGCCACGAACACCCCGATCGTCGCGGCAAGCGCGAGCAGGATCATTGGGATCCGCCACGGTTTCAGCCACGCAAGCTCGGTGTGACCGCCGACATTTCGGATGAGCCAGACGACAATCAAGAGCAGCAGGTTTACTTCGAGCAGCGTGCTCGGGACCCCAAGGATCTCGAAACGCAGAAGATAGGTCGGGAGGGTCGCGAGGATCAAAAAGACCCCGAGCCGCAGGTCGCGCAGGGCGATCAGAAGAAAGAGGATCGAGACAACGGCAAGAAAAGCGTAATACATATCAGCATTTGGCCGACGGCTTCGGCAACAGTTCGCGCACACTGGAAAGCTTCACCCCACCCGTGCCGACGAGCACGGCGGCGTACACGCAGGCGCCGACCGCGACCTCGAACACGACATGGATCGAGGGGAGCACGCGCAGCACGGCATACATGACCGCGCTCGCCGCGATCGCTTTGCTCGCAACGCCGAGATGCGGCAACCCTTCGGCGCTTCGCGACACGAACAGCATCGTGATGGTCGCGATCAACGCTTCGGAAAACAGGGTGACGCCGGCCGCGCCCCACATGCCGTAGAGAGGGATGAAATAGAAGTAGCCGAAGAGCGACAGGACGGCTGTCGCCGCGTATGCCCAGATGATCGCGCGTTGTTTTTCAAGCGCCACGACCGCGTGGCCGTACAGGCCGCTCACAAACACGAAGATGACGGCGACGATGAGAATCCTGAGCACCCCGCCCGCTTCTTCGTATCCCGGCCCGGCGATGAGCGCGGTCAGCGATTCACCGACAGCCTGCGCTCCGACGGCGATCGGGATCGACAACAGCAGGAAAAAATCGAACGCGTTTTGCAAGTAACGCCGGAATTCCGCTTTCGCTCCTTGGCTCCACGCAAGGGTGAGCTTCGGGAGCAGGAGACCCATGAACATGACCGGCAGAGCGGTCAGGACATCGATCACTTTGTAGGCGACCCCGTATTCGCCGACCTCGGCCTGCGGACGAAAATGGGCGAGCAGCAAGACGTCGCCGCGCAAGTAGATCAAGTTGAAGATGATGGACAATGCCATGGGCCAGCTGCGTGAAAGCGCCTCTTTCCATACGCCAAGATCCGCGCGCGGCCGAATGCGGGTCAGTGGGCGCGCAAACGCGATCACCGCCAAAAACCAGATCGCGTTTGCGACCGTGAGCGCAGCGAACATGCCGACCACCCCGACCCCGTTCCAGGCGAGCAGACCGACGAACAGGAGCATGAGCGCGCGGTTCACGAGTTCCGCCGCCGCGAATCGCCACATCACGAGATGTTTTTGGAACACCCCGGACAGCATGCCGGCGGTCGACATGAACAGATAGCCGATCGCGCCGACGGCGACCCCGAGATCAACGTTGTGCGGGTAGGAAAAGAGCAGAACGGTCGCGGGCGCGAGCGCGTAGAAGATCACGCCGGACACGAGTCGAAGCCCGACCAGGTTTCCGACCAGCTTTTCTTCGTCGGCACCGGGCCGACAGATCATTTGAACAAGGGTCAGCGTCAGCCCGAAGTCCACGAACACCCCGAAAAGCGACAAGTACGTGATCGCCGTCGTATATTCGCCGAATCCGGTCTTTCCGAGATGCCGGGTAAGGATCCCAACCGTGAGAAGACCAAAGACGATGCTCAGCACCTTTCCAAGGATTTGAACGATAAAGTTATTGGCGACATCCTTCAAATGGGTCATAACCGTAAAAGTGTATCACAAACGGATCACCATTTGACGGAAGGCCAAAATTTTGCTATACTGTAAGAGAAAATAAAAAGCCAATATGGAGGAATTGATGCCCGTCGCCGGGGAAGCGCTGCTTCTTCCGGTAAACAATGCCCCATCCGCCACGACATCGGCCTGGAGCTCGCTTGTGAGCCTCTTCGGCGATATTCTGGCGGTGCTTTTTATTGTAGCGACCCTTTCGTTCCTCCTTTCATCGATGGAAGGGGTATTGACCACACGGTTTGCTCAACAAAATGGATTCTGGCATCACCTGATCGGCGTTCCAACCGCGCACGCGGCCGAGCTGAAGGGGTTCGAAGCGATGCAGGTCACCATTTCGGGACGCGGGCAGCTCACAATGACTCCGGGCGAGTCAAAATCCGTGAGCATTGGTTTTGAAAACATCGGTTCAGCGGCCTGGACCAACAGCGGCGCCGGATTCGTCTCCGTGTACACGTATGATCCAAAATATCGAACAAGTGTTTTTGCTGATTCGTCCTGGTACAAGAGCGATCAGCCTGCAAAACTGACCGAAGCGACCATTGCATCGACCGGCGTCGGCCACATTTCCTTTGTTCTCCATGCGCCGTCGCAGTCGGGAACGTACGTGGAAACGTTTCAATTGGCGGCCGAGGATATCGCCTGGATTCCGGGCGGAAAATTTTCTCTCACGATCGTGGTCGGCAACACGCCGAGCGTGGACGCGCCGGCCCCTGCGTCCGTTCCGTCCTCCGCGCCAGCGCCGACCGCAAGTCCGGCCCCGGCTTCAACCCCCACGTCCAGCGCGGACGGCTATGCGGCGGTTGTCCTCCTCAAGAGCGCAAAAACGGTCACGGCCAAGGGCGGGGAAACCGTTTCCTTCACGGCCGGGATCAAAAATGCGGGAACCAAACCCTGGACGCAGCGTTCCATTCGCCTGCCGGGCGTGTCGATGGCAAGCGTCACGTCGGACTACGCGAACGGTTCCTGGCTTACCTCGACCACTCTGGTGGCGAAGGCCGACGCCTCCGTTCAACCCGGCGCCCTGGATTTTCTGACCTTCACCTTTACCGCTCCACGCCGGATCGGGAAGTACACGGCGTCTTTCGTGCTTGCGGCGGACGGGATCGCGGTTCCGGGCGGGCAGATCGACATCCCGATCGATGTGACGAGCGACGCGCCGCAAGTGAAAAACGCGCCCGTGCGTCCGGAGGCGGCGCCCGAGGTCGAGAGTAACCAGATGATCACGCAACCGATCATTCGCGTTGGCGTCTTGATCGTCGACGATGAAACAGACAACAAGGTGACGATCACCTGCGACCATGATTTCAACGTGAAAGACGGTGAAGGGCATCTGCTCGCCGAGATGAAAAAGAAACAGGAGGTCGAAGCGTTCTACAAGAAGAGCAAATATTGGTTCGACCGCGGCAAGGGGCTCGAACAAACCAACACGTATCTGCGTTTCGAACCGTCCGATCCGTCCTCGATTTGTACGGTTGTGAATTTTGATCGCCGACAAACGCGCCACTCCGGATTCGCGGACAACACGTTCCGCAACATTCTCGAACTGCGACATAATGCGAGTAAGGATCGCACCTGGCTCATTAACGAGCTCCCGATCGAGCAGTATTTGAGCGGTCTTGGCGAAACCTCGAACAACTCGCCTCTCGATTTTCAAAAAGCGCTCATCACCGCGGCGCGCACGTACGCGTTGTATCACTGGGAACGTGCTACGAAGCACGCGGACGAGTACTTTCATGTCGACGCGTATGCCGATCAGGTGTACAACGGATACGGACAGGAACAACGCAACCCGAACGTGGTCGAAGCGGTGAAGGACACGACCGGCGTCACCGTGAACTATCAGGGGAAGACCGCGATCACGCCGTACTTCTCTCGCTCCGACGGCCGCACGCGCTCCTGGAGCGAGGTGTGGGGCGGAGACGTGGCCTGGCTGAAGGGCGTGCCGGCGCCGTGCGACAAAGGGAAGACGCTCTGGGGTCACGGGGTCGGCCTGTCCGCCTCGCAGGCGGTCTGTATGGCGAACGACGGTAAGGACTGGCAGAGCATCCTCCACTATTTCTATACGGGCGTTGATTTAACGAAGCGATGGAACTAACGAAACGGACGTGGGCAACGATGCTTGCGGCGGTCGCTCTTTTCGCGGCGCCGCTTTGCGGTTTCGCCGCCGAGCAGGACCCAGCGCTCGCGGCCGTGTACGCGCGACGTCCGGATTTACAACAGGCGTTCGATCCAAAGACCTGGAACGCCAGCGGGGAGGGCGCCGGATTTCTCATCGATCTCAAAGACTGGGCCGAGCAATACGGATGGAGGGAAGATCCGTCCTTGGCCGCCTACACGCCGATCCATCTCCCCCCGGAGTCCATCGCGAATCCGGAGGCGATCCCCGCGCTCACGGCAGGCGCGTACATCCTGCTTGATCGGGAAACCGGTGAAGTGATCGCCGAACACGCTTCGGCCGCGCCGTGGCCGATCGCGTCCTTAACCAAACTCATGAACGCGTCGCTCGTGCTCGACAGCGGCATTCCGCTCACGACGCGAAAAAGCATTCTCGCCGAGGACGAAGTGGGCGGTGCGCGCCTGTACGTCGCGAATGGCGCCACCTTCACACTCGACGACCTCTTGTATGCGGCCCTGGTCGGTTCCGCTAACAATGCGGCAAGCGCCATGGCCCATGCGGCGGATCCAGACACGAAGAGTTTTGTTGGGAAGATGAATGCGCGCGCCTTGGAAATGGGCCTGCCGCATACGCACTATGCGGATCCGACCGGCATGGATCCGACCAACATCTCGACGGCGCGCGAAATCGCGCGTCTTGCGCGGACGCTGTTCGATCGTCCCGACATCAAGCATTACACCTCGACCGCCGCGAAGACCGTGACCGTGCTCACGACCGGCGAAGCGCATACCGTCAAAAACACGGACTGGATGCTGTGGAAACCGGAATACGACGACGTGTACGTGACGTCGGGAAAAACCGGTTACCTGGATGAGTCCGGGTGGAATCTGGTGGTCTCGTTGCGCGACGCGCCGAACGACGCGGCGCGCGAGCTGTTGCTCGTCGTGTTCGGCGCGGACTCGCGCGCGGACAGTTTCAAAGATGCCGACGCGCTCGCATCCTGGGCCTGGCGTAACGAACGATGGCGATAAAAAACGGACCCTTACGGGCCCGTTTTTTCTGCTTGCGGCGCACTGGCCGCTTTTCCTTGCTGGGCGATGTCGATGGGCAGCTCTTCTTCGTGTCGTTTCTTGTCTGCTTCGACCAGGCGCAGAATGGTCTCTTTCACCTGTTCGGGCGAGGGGATGTCTCGGAAAATGAATCGTGTTTTTTCCGCGGCCGTTTGCACCTGCACGTTGCCGTAGTCGAGAAAGGTGTGGATGATGCCGCGCACTTCGGAGGTCACGTCTTGAATCGCCGAGAGGTGGAGCTCGGAGGCGACGCGAGTGAACAATCCCCGCTGTTCGATGTTCACGATCCGTTCATTGGTCACGATCCAGGTGTCCAGGTAGTAGTCCGTGAATTCCATGAACCCGAACAGCCACACCCCGAGCGCGTACATGCTGATCACGATGGAAAAAATCGGCCCAAGCACCGGATGGGCGAGATAGCTCAGCAAACGATCGAAAAAATACAGCGCGACGCTTCCCGGAAGGACGATCAAGAGCGTCATGTAGAACACGATCTCGAGCGGGGTGATCCAATGGCGTCGCAAAAACAACTTCAGGACCTCGCCCTCACGTTGGTTCGGGATGTGCTGGGTCGTGATCATAGCGGGGAGATGACGTTTTTGATGCTCCCTTGGAAAATGGCCGTCATGTTAATCGTCGCGCTCCAATCGTATTGAAGCATCATGAGCAGCGACCCGCCGACGAGGAAAATCGTCCCGCCGCAGAAGATGATGATCAGGGCGTAGGCCCCCGCGTTGTACACGCCGAATCGGAGCAGATGGTACAAATTGAACAGGGCGTACACCGTGTAGAAGAACAAAAACAACCCGTAGGGGATGAGGAAAATGGCGAGCGGGAGATGCATCTCCGGGATCATACCGTTTCAGTATAACACAGCCCGGCGGCGAGTTTGAGCGCCTACAAAAGGGGCGTGGCAGGCGGGACGCGTCCAAGATGTTCGTACGCGCGCGCGGTGGCGGTGCGTCCGCGCGGCGTGCGCTGAAGAAACCCGAGTTGGATCAGGAACGGTTCGTACACCTCTTCAATCGTGTCGATTTCTTCCTGGGTCGCGGCCGCGATCGTCGTGAGGCCCACCGGCCCGCCGGCAAATTTATCGATGATCGTTTCCAAAATGTGGCGATCGACGCGATCCAGTCCGCGCGCGTCCACGTCGAGCAGCGCAAGCGCTTCTTCGGCGACGGGTTTCGTGACGCGCCCGTCGGATTTCACGGACGCGAAGTCGCGCACGCGGCGCAAAATGCGGTTGGCGATGCGCGGCGTGCGGCGCGAGCGTTTCGCGAGCTCGGCGACGGCATCGTCTTCGACCGGGACGTTGAGAAGCGATGCGCTGCGGCGAACAATGCTCGCGATTTCTTCTTCTTCGTAAAAATTTAGGTGATAGGTCATTCCGAACCGATCGCGTAGCGGCGAGGAAAGCAGGGAAAGACGCGTGGTCGCGCCGATAATCGTGAACGGCTCGAGATCAAGCCGGAGCGTGCGCGCGGTTGGGCCTTTGCCGACGACGATGTCGAGGGCGAAATCTTCCATCGCCGGATACAGCACTTCCTCGATCGTTTTGTTCATCCGGTGGATTTCGTCGACGAACAGGATGTCCCCCTTGCCAAGGTTCGAGAGAATCGCCGCAAGATCGCCAACGCGTTCGAGCGCCGGACCGCTCGTGACGCGCACCTGCGCGTTCATCTCGCGCGCAATGATGTGCGCGAGCGTGGTTTTGCCGAGCCCTGGGTTGCCGTATAAGAGCACATGCTCGAGCGGTTCGGAACGGCCCTTGGCCGCATCAATCACGATCCGCATGTTGTCTTTGAGGGACGTTTGACCGACGAAATCCCCGAGCGTTTGCGGCCGGAGCCCAGCCTCAAACTGCCGCTCCGGATCCGGGGCGTTCTGATCCGTTAACCGCTCTTCCGGCGGCTCGAGTTCGTCGCGTTCGATCATAGAAGCGTTCGTGGTGGGCAGGGTGGGATTCGAACCCACGAGGCCTTTCGGCCAGGAAATTTTAAGTCTCCCGCGTATACCAGCTCCGCCACCTGCCCACGGCTGCACCCTATCGCATTTTTAGGCGATCTTCAACTGCTGGACTGTGCTATTATCACCTTAGTATGACCCTTCGGCAACTGATTGCCCAGGAACAGGCGTACCTGCGCGAGCTGTCTTCCGACCAGCGACGACTATTGTGGTCTTCCTTGTTGTACGGGCTCTCGGCGCCGATGGTGGTTATTTTTACGAACACGTATCTGTGGCGGCAGTCGAGCGATCCGATCGTGCTCGGACTGTTCAATGCTGCGTTTACCATCGGACTTTCGATCGGATTCCTGCTGAACGGATGGTTGTTGCGATGCGCACGCACGCAAACCCTGTTTTTTTTGGGGTGTGCGTTGCAGGGGATCGTGGCGCTTGCGCTTGTGCTCCTCGGGTCGCAGTCCGCTCCGCTCGCGATCCCGCTTGGGGTTGCGATCGGGATTGCCGCCGGGATTTATTACGGCAACCGCAACCTGCTCACGTCCGCGCTCACAGTCGGCCCGGGTCGGTTCAAGTACATCAGCCTTGAGACCGCAGGCGGGATCGCGACGGCGATCAGCGCCCCGCTCGCCTTCGGGCTGTTTCTCGCGCTCGGGGAGCGATTCGGGTGGTATGGCGCCGAGGGAGCGTATCGCGCCGCGGCACTGAGCGCGCTCGTGATCGAACTCTCTGCCGGGTTCGTCATTCTGCGCGTGGCGCATCCGTTCAAGCCGCTCGCGCAGCTGTTCGTCCGGCGGCCGAGCCGTGTGTGGCAGTGCATGCGCGCGCTCGATTTTTTTAACGGACTCGAAGACGGGTTTGAGTCGCTCGTGCCGCTGCTCATGATCCTGCTGTTTCTCGGACGCGAAGAGTCGGTCGGTCTGGTCGTGTCCGGAGCGGCCGCCCTTTCGATGATCGGGATCTATTTCCTCGGCAAACGACTTAAACACCGGGACCACACCTGGGTCGTCGGCGCCTGGACCGGCGTGACCTTTCTTGGACGACTCCCGTTTATTCTGGTCCCGTCCGCGATCGGCGTTCTGATCGAGCGGGCAACGAACGGTCTGACCGGATCGTTCCGCTGGGCGTCGCTCGGGGCGATCATGTACGAGGCGATCGATCACGAGCATGCCGGTCGCGCGGTCGAGGCTCGGTACGCGTTTTTGATGGATCGCGAATTTTTTCTCAACGTCGGGCGCACCGCCGGGCTTCTGCTCGTCGCCGGCGCGTTCGTCATCGCGCCACGCACCACCATTCAACTTGGTCTCGTCGTGATTATCATTCCGCAACTCGCAATCACCTTTCTCACCCGCGCCATTACCCGCGAACTCCCTCACACCCCTCATCCAGTCCAGGACATCATCTCCCACGAGGTGCTTTAGCAATGGCTTTCAGAAACTGATCGACCGGTTTCGTGTTGAGCACATCTGCCTTGGTCGCCCAGCCTCGACGAGCGGTCGCGATGCCATATTCGAGGAAGCGAAACTCTTCCGGCGAGTGCGCGTCCGAGTCGATCACCAACTTCGTCCCGATCTCGACGGCCATGCGGACGTGGAGATCGCGCAGGTCGAGGCGGTCTGAACCGTTCACCTCGAGGGCGACGTGGTACTGCTTTGCGGCGCGCAGGATTTTTTCCATGTCGACGCGATACGGCTCGCGCGCGTTCACCTTGCGGCCGGTCGGATGGAACAAAATCGTGACAAGCGGATGTTTGAGCGCGCGGATGATTCGTTCCGTTTGGGCGGCTTCCTCGAGATCAAAATACGAGTGAACCGAAACGCCGACCAGGTCCAGGGTCGCAAGCGCCTTGTCCGCGAGGTCGAGCGATCCGTCTTTCTTGATGTCGCATTCGGTCGATTTCAGGATTCGGAACCCTCGTAATTTTTTGTTGACCTTATCGATCTCACGACCTTGCTGCGCGAGGCGTTTTTCGTTCAGTCCGCTCGCCATGGCGAGCGCCTGCGTGTGATCCGTGATCGCGATGTAGGAGAGCCCTGCTTTTCGCGCTTCCTCGGCCATCTGTTCGATGGAACGCGATCCGTCGGTCCAGTCGGTTTGTACTTGCAGATCGCCCTTGAGCGATCCGTAGGGAATGACCTTCGGGAGTTCGTGTTTGAGCGCGGCTTCGACTTCGCCCATCGCTTCGCGCATCTCCGGCGCGGGGACGTCCATATCCAGATGGTCGTACACGTCTTTCTCCGTTTGGCAGACGATCCGTTTTTTTCCGCGGAACAATCCATGTTCCGATAACTTCAGTCCTTTCTTGTGCGCCAGTTCGCGGATCTGGATGTTGTGCTCCTTCGAACCGGTGAAGTGAACAAGGGCGGAGCCGTATTCGTTCGGGGCGAGAATGCGCAGATCGCCGTTGATCCCGTAGCGGAATCGTACGGTCACGAACGAGGGACCGCGGTCGATCACCGCGATGACCTCGGGGAGCGTCGTGAACGCCTCGACCGCGAGTTTGGGTCGCGAGGTGGTCAGCAAAATGTCGATGTCGCCGATCGTTTCGCGCCGGCGGCGGATCGATCCGGCCGCATCGCAGTGCGTGACCCCCGAGACCTCGCGTAATTTCTCGACGATCCCTTCTGCGAGCGGCAGGGCATCATGCAAACGATAGCGTCCGGCGTTCTCCCGCAAAAAACCGAGCCCCTTCAATATCTTATCCTCGGTCTTACGGCCGAACCCCGGCACGTGGCGGATCTTTCCGGCTTTCGCGGAACGTTCGAGCTGTTTCACTGTCTTGATTCCGAGCTCGCGATAGAGCGTCCGTGCCGTTTTCGGTCCGACATCCTGAATACTCGTGAGCGCCGCAATGTCGAACGGATTTTTTTTCTTGAGGTCTGCCTCGTACTTCAGTTTGCCGGTCGTGACCAGTTCCTTGATCTTTTTCGCGATACTCTCCCCGATCCCCGGAAGGTCGTCGATGCATTTCGTTCCGCATCGGCGATACAGGGCCGTGAGCTCCGTATCAAGCGAATCCACGGTCGCTGCGGCGTTTTCGTACGCCTGTGGCTTGAAGGGAACCCCCTCGGCCTCAAGGTAAAGGGCGATTTCCCGCAGGGTGTCAGCGATTTTCCGATTCGTCACGGCCATATACTTGTCATTGTACACGACCCGTGTTATCTTTTCAGCCGTGCGGCAGTAGTTCAGTGGTAGAACGTCTCCTTGCCAAGGAGAAGGTCGCCGGTTCAATCCCGGTCTGCCGCTCCAAAAATCCCTCCAGCTTGAGCTGGGGGATTTTTGTTTCCTGGAGTTATCTCTCTCGTCTCACGCTCCGGCGGGTTGTGTGGAGGTCTGTCCTTGTTTCGCGAGTTCCATGCGCAGCCAGCGGATGCCGGATTTGTTTCCGACTTTGTATTGCTCTTTGGCGATGCGCACGACGAAGTCTCGCAGTTCGCCGTTCATCATGTCGTCGAGACCGAATTTTTCTCCGAGACTGTTGCAATCGGCCATCAGCGTCGCGTACCAGGTCTTTGTTTGATTCTGAGATTCCATAAGATGAGGGTTAGGTGGATGAGGTGGCGAGGTTAAAGGCGGCCTGTTCAAAGCCGGCCGGGCGGCCAAACCGGTCGGAGGCTTGGGACCAGCCGTATCGATGTCCGCTTTTCCAGCTCTCCGACAATTTGCGATGGATGAATTCGCCCAAGAGCGTGCACACTGCTGGCTGGACGCCGTAGGTGAAGGCGAGCTGTTCGAACTCACGTTGGATCCGGGACGGGAAGCTCATGGATTTCATAGGCGGAAGAATCCATTTTGTTAGTGAAGAAACGGTGTCGAACGTAGAGCGAGACCAGACCGGTCACCGTGGCGGTGGCAATGAACGTTCCGATCGCGGTTTTCGTCCGCGCGGATGGCTCCTTGCTGCTCGCGGTATCGGCCGGATCAGATTCGCCGGCGGGCGGTTGCAGGATGGTAATGTCCGACATGGAGCGAGGAAGTACCGAATAGGTCTTGTCCACTTGGCTCACGATGCCGACCACGTTCACATGCGTTCCCGGCGTTTCTTCTTTGAACGACAGGTCTGCGTTCGCCTTGGCGCGCACAAGCACGGGCGCGTCCGGCGTCTGCACCGTGAATCGATCCGATTGCTTATCGAGCACAACCCCTTCGATCTGCACGAGATTTCCTTCCGTGTCTTCGCCGATTTTCGTTACGACCGAGGGCGCGGGCACGTCTCCTTGGCCGACGACCTCGATAAAATCTTTTTTCCCGACCTTGATCCGGCTCTCGCCGCGATTTTGACTCGTCGTGCCGGTCAGCTCGACCTCGTCGCCGATCGTGAGGTCCGGAAAGTCTGCGTCGGACTTGTACACCTGAACCCCGTCGAGATACATGATCTGCGTTCCGAGCGTTCCGGGCGTGGCGACGACCGTCCCGGTCGTGTCGACCGGCGTGTCGAGCGGTGCGTCCTGAATCTCATCCGGCGTCAGGGTGACGATCGGTTCTGTCGCATCAACTGTTCCGTCAGAGACGGTATCAGGAGCGATGATGCCACCGGTTGTATCAACAGGCTCATCTTGCGAAACGAGATTTGGTTCATTCGGCGTAGGAGTTGGCGTCCAATCCCATGCGTCGCCGGTGCGCGCAAAGGCGAACCCTTCCGGAGCGGTTTCATACGATGTTTCATCGAGCAGAGAACCGTCCGGTCCATAGAGCGAGACCGTTTCTCCGCCGCTGTTGTTAAGAGCAAAGACGAATGCGGACCGCATGATCGCGAGCTGCTCGCCCGGATCGAGAGTGCGCGGGGCGTCGAGGACGGTCGGTTTGCCCGCGGCGTCCGCAAGCGCGATGCCGGTAAGGTCGAGCGGTTGATCCGAGCGGTTTTCGATCTCGATAAACTCCTCGTCCGCATCCGAACCGGTCGTGTTCGGGTACAGCTCGGACAAGATCAAGCCGTTATCGGACGGAAGCGAGATCACCTCGGTGCTGGACGGAGTTGTCACCGTAGCCGGCTCGATCGGATCCGCGAGGATTTCCGTGGTCGTCGAAATCGGTTCGACGGACCCCGGATCGCTCGCCGCTGGTTCGACCGTCACCGCTGCCGGGATCGGCGTGATGATGTTCGGCTCGCCGGGCGTCGGTGTCGTTGTGATGACGAACGTTCCGTCCGTGTCACGCGCGACCGCATTCGGGTCCGATGCAACAGGCGCTCCGGCTGCTCCGTAAGTGACCGCGTCGTTCGCCTGCCCGTTCGGGTCCAGGAGCGTGATCATGCCTCCGTTATTGTTCAGCGCTCCCGAGGAAAAGGCGACGAACGCCGTCTGACCGAGACCGAGCAGCTGTGCGGGGAGCGCGAACGTTCGGCCGCCGGATTCGCTGACCTTCCACCCATCGAGATCGATGACGGTGTTGTTCGGATTCATCACCTCAACCCACTCTTTTTCCCCAGACATCGGATCGCTGGCAAACTCATTGATCACAAGCGTTTGGGGAGGGAAGACCACCGGGGCCGGTTCAGGCACCGGTGCGGCGATGACGACGGGTTCCGCGATCGGTGCTGCGGCATTGGTCGTATCCGCGGTGACTTCCGGACTCGTCGTGTCGACTGTGGTTGGTGTCGTGTCGGTCAGCAGCGGATCCGCTGGTTCGACGACGGAAGCGGTCGTGCTCGCATCCGCGATGGGTTCTGACGGAATGACGTCCGTGACGACCGTGTCCGCGACCGGTTCCGGACTTGGGACGATCTCGGGAACGGGAAACGGATAGGATCCGGGCGAGCCGAGATCCGGCGCGCCCGCGTCGAAACCGTTCGAATCGCTCGCGCTCGCCCACGCTTCTTTGAGCGTACCGCTCACGGCGGGATCGACGCGTTCCATCGACACCTCGCCCCCGCTTTTTGCGATCCCGGCGGGCGGCGCGCCTCCGTCCCCCGCGACGTCGATGATGTTCCCGTCGACGTCGGCGAGGGTGAGGAGAAGAGTCGAGTTTGAGAGCGCCACGGAGGTGGTGACGAACTGTGCGCTCACTGCGAGCGAAGACTTCACGTTGTCCGCCGCGTAGTTGCTGACGAGGAACGTCGCGCGCGAGGCGATCACGCTCCCCGGCGGAAACGTCAGTGTCGAGTTGGACGTTCCCGCGCCGGCGAGTGTCCATCCGCTGACGTCGATCGACGCGTCCGAGAGGTTCGTGAGCTCGACCCATTCGTCGGCGGTGCTGAGCGAGGATCCGGCCCAGGCGACTTCTGAGATGAAGACGGTCGGCGGCGCCTGCGCGTGGGCGAGGAGCGGTCCGAACAGGAGAACCAGCACGCAGCTGAGTGCGATAAACAAGCGGCCCGTGTTGAGCATAGGCTGTCTTTTATGGTGCGGTCGTGCGCGCGACCGCGTTAACTTCCGTCGACGGAAAAAGAAACGACTCCCCGAGCGCGAAATCTGTTCGCACGACCTTGGGGAGTCGTTTCTTTTTGTTGTTACTGACATCTCATCACACGCAGACCCTTTTGTCAACCCCTCCATCGTGGATAAGTTGCTTTGAACGGTCAATTTCGTTACTATCAGATCGCGCCGAGGTGGTGAAACTGGTATACACGCCAGCCTTAGGAGCTGGTGGGGCAACCCGTGTGGGTTCGAGTCCCACCCTCGGCACCAGTTTTTTATGCAAGGTGTTCCGCGTCAGCAATCGTTTGAACAGGCACCGGGTCGTCCGCGACGCGATACGTTTCGGTTTGTGGAAAAGGAGAAACAGGGGATGACCGAACGTGAAATTACTTCAGTGGATCAACCGCCAAAATTTGAGATTGACGCGTTTGTAAAAAAGTTTTTATACCTCTCCCGCGAACGTCAGACGGGAACGTCTCGGGTAGAAGATGCCGCTTTTCAAAATACGATTGCGCGCGCGATTTTAAGCGGCGTGATCGAGAACTCAACCCGTTTTTCTTCCGAGTTTTCCGCCGGGATCGCGAAGGCGCTCACCGGGAAAAGTACGGAGATCGTGGTCGCTGGCGTCAAGATGGAGGCTGGGGTGTACTGGCGCAAGCTCTGGGAAGGGATTACGGCGATCGTCGG
>CAZOPY010000006.1:0-19630 GCA_964581945.1 uncultured Gammaproteobacteria bacterium
GCAGCACATCCTTGGCAAAGGTGTCAGAAAAATGCACCGCGTTATCCTGCAGCTTGTGCGTGTCGAAGCCGAGCGGGGAATCCTGGACGGCTTCGTGCATGCCGGGCATTCCGCCATGGCTGTCCGCGACCTGCCAGAGCGAGCCGCGCATCATGTCGTCATACAGGTGCACGTCCGCGGCGCTCATCCCATGCGCGAGCGCAACGGCATTGTAAAAGTTGTCGTTCAGTCCGGCGTTCGCTTGGGCCAATTCCGGTGCGACGATCGTGGCGTGCAAGGAATCGACCCCTTGCGAACCGTCCTCGAGCGTCGTGGGCATGTTCTCGTGGAGCCACTGGTCGCCGCCCCAATGGTTGCCGAACTGATCCTTCAGCCCTCCCATCGCCTCGGTAATCGCGCCGTCAACGGCGTGCTGAGCGCTGCCGTACGTAATTTCCGTGCCATCGTCAAGTTTGAAGGTGTCGCTCTTTCCCGGAAGCTTCGAAACGGACTCATAGTGGATATCCGCAAAATGCTCCTGCATCTGCTCAACGGCGTTGTCGCGGTTGTTGATGTTCTCGAGCGCGCGAGACACCGAGTCGATGTTTTTGCCGACCCCGATCAGTCCGCCGAGCACGAATAACCCGCGGGCAAGCTTCGACTGGCGCATTTTTGCGAAAATTCCTTGCGGGACCAGTTTTTCGAGCTCATCCCGCTCTTCATCGCTCATCTCCGGCATCTCGGGTTCTTTCGGAGCGCTTTCGAACCGCAGCGCGGCTCGCGTCGTGTCCACGGCGCCTTGAAGGGCGGCCCGGAACGATTCCATGGTCGTGATCGCCGGGACCGGTTCCTCGCGATTGTCTCCGTCCGGAGATCGTTGCGACTCTGGGGCGGGGGTGTTGCGTTCCGGGTTCGTCTTTTTGAGCTCCGGCGACCAGTCCTTGTTTGCCTCGTTGGGATTTCTCCCGGAATCGATATTCATACGCAGAAACTGTATCACGCGTTGTGATAGTTATCCACTGCGCACGTTAAGCTTAATTTGCTATCATGCGTGCAGGGATATAGCCCCGCACCATGCGCAAAGTCATTGCGATCGTTTCTCTTATCGTTCTTGTCACTAGTGGATGGTTCGGGCCGCTCACCGCGTTTGCGGCTACGGGTGCTCCGAAGATCTTGAGTCTGCAAGGACGACTGCTCGATAGCGCCGGAAACCTGCTCGGAGGAACAGGGACGAATTATTGCTTCCGCTTTTCCATCTACACAGACGCCACGGTCGGCGCACCGGACACCAAACTTTGGCCGGCCGGAACTCCGTCCAAGATGACGGTCAATGTCGTGAGCGGCGTGTACAACGTCAATATCGGGGACACGTCCGCGGGGGGAGACCTTCTCGACTTTGACTTCAATACAACCGACACCGCCTTTTTGAACATTGAAGCCGGGAACCAGGTTTCCGGGTCCTGTGCCGGCGCCACGTTTGAAAACTTGAGCCCGCGCCAGCGCATCGCCTCGCTCGGCTACGCGCTGAACGCCAATACACTCGACGGGTTCACCGCGTCGCAGTCCGCGACGGGCAACCAGATCCCGGTACTGACTGGAGGCGACCTGACGCTCGGGGACACCAACCCAAACATCGGCGCGACCGGAACGAATACGCTCACCATTCAGGGGACGGGCGGAACCGGCAACATCCAATTTTTCGGAAGCTCGAACACCCTGTCTTCCGTCGGGGATTTAACGTTGGCCGGCGATATCACCGCGGATGGCGAGTATTTTGCCGGAACAAGCAACATCCAGCTCACCAACTCGGACGGCTACATCTTGCCGGCTGCGATTTTGGATGACGGCACGTTTGCCCGCGTGGGCGTCGCGGAAACCGTAACGGGCGGCTGGACCTTTAATACGAACCCGACGACCTTTGACACGGCGATCGATGTAAACGCCGCTTCTACCATGGAAGGGCTCACGATCGACGGGGCGGGAACACTCACGGTCAACAACCTCGCCACCTTCAATGATGACCTCGACGTGGTGGGTGGGGATATCTTGCTCCACAGCAATGCCATCATTACCTCGGCAACGTCGATCAGCTCCACGGAACTCGACCGGCTGGATGGGCATGATGCGCCGCTCGTGGACACCAACGATTCCGTTTCAACGGCGATCACGGGAACGGGTACCCTTGGATCCGGTTCGATCACAACCAGCTTCGGTTCGATCGACACGGGAAGCGATTCGATTGTCACGACCGGGATCATGGGGTCGGCGGGGAGCACGACCTTCACAGGCAATACGGGGACGTTCTCCGGCGCGATCGCGGCAAACGGCGGCATCACCTTTGATAACGCGACGGACACGATCGGGGCGCATCGTCTTAGCGGCACGGAGGACGCGAACACGAACCTCATCATCAATATCGGTAACACCGGCACGGATTTCACCTCGAGTGGCGGATTGACGCTCGCTGGAGATTTAACGCTGTCTTCGGACGCCGGCATCGGGATCCTGGGAGGCGGTCTCACGGACTGCGATACCTCTTCGACCTCAAAATTGCTTTGGGATGCGACCACGCACAAGTTTTCTTGCGGCACGGATCAAAATACCGGCGGGGGAGGCGGAGCGTCGGAATTTCGCGAATCGGACGGAACGCCGGACCTGACCTCCATGAGCGTACTCGAGTTCGGGCCGGGAACGACCTCTTCGGACGAATTCATCGTTTCGGATCAGGGATCTGGCGTGGCGCGCGTTCGCATCGGGGACGAGGTGGGGATGCTGAACCAGGCCGAGACGGTTACGGGGGGCTGGACGTTCAACACCGCGACCACGACGTTCAACGGCGACACGAACTTTAACGGGACGAACACGTTTGCGTCCCTGGATCTGACCGGAGATCTGACGCTTGGCACCAACAATATCATCACCGGCGCCACCACGATCAGCTCGACCGAGCTTGATAGACTCGACGGTCATGACGCCGCTCTTGTCGACGTCAATGACGCGGTAACGACGGCGATCACCGGCACGGGCGCTCTCACCTCTGGCTCGATCGGTTCTGGATTCGGAACGATCAGCACCGGCAACACGATTACGACGACCGGAACGATCGGGACGGCCGGCACCACGACCTTTACCGGCGGCACGGCCACGTTTTCGGGCGCGATTGCGGCCAACGGCGGGATCACCTTCGACAACTCGACGGACACGGTCGGGGCGTTTACGGCCGCCGGGACCATCGATATGGCGAACAACGTCATCACAAACATCGGGGATGCCGGGACGGATTTCGGCGCGGGCGGGACGCTCGCGATGGGCGGCGATCTGACGTTGTCGGCTGATGCCGGCGAAGGGCTCGTCGGTGGCGGACTCGCGGACTGCGACACGGCCGGAACCTCAAAATTGCTTTGGGATGCGACCACGCACAAGTTTTCTTGCGGAACGGACCAGAACTCCGGCACATCAACG
This sequence comes from uncultured Gammaproteobacteria bacterium, assembly GCA_964581945.1. Lineage (GTDB taxonomy): Bacteria > Patescibacteriota > Patescibacteriia > UBA9934 > GWF2-40-263 > CAZOPY01. Next base: position 3,442 of record CAZOPY010000006.1, read on the forward strand.
GCATGGGACGTGATCGCTGACCCGGCGGGAAACGGTTCGGTCGCCATGGCACAGACGACGCAAACGCTGGATTGGAACATGGCGTCGGATGCCAACCTGGACGCGCTTTCCGTCACTCTGAATAACGACGTGGCTGGCTCGAACGTCCAGCGGGCGCTGGTCGTGCAAAACATCGACGACGGCGGCGCCGCCGGCGTGACCGAGCGTTTGCTGGTTCTGGATAACGCCGATACGAACGAGGCCGTAACGACCGCGCTTGAGATTTCGTCCGCTGCTGGCACGATTGGCACCGCGATCGACGCCTCGGACTCGGACATCGTTACAGCGCTCGCGATCGGCGACAACCAGATTACGGGCGGCAGCGGCGCGATTGATTTCACCAACTTTGACCTGGCTTCGACCGGTGCCGTCACGCTGACCGGCAATTTGGCGCTCTCGGGCGACGCCAGCGAGGGGCTCTCGGGCGGCGGGCTGACCGATTGTGACACCGCAGCGACCAGCAAACTGCTTTGGGACGCTACGACCAATAAGTTTTCCTGTGGATCCGACCAAAACTCCGGAACCGCCACCAACCTGAACGATATCGGCGACGCGACCGCAAACGGCTCGGTCGCGGTCAACGAGTTTACGCAAAGCTGGGATTGGAATACCAACAGCGTGGCTGCCGGCGCCTTCGACGGGATGACGTTCTCGATCACCAACGATGGCGTGCTTGATACCAACACGCAGCGGTTGATGGTTCTTAAAAACTCCGACGACGGTGGCTTGACCGGGACGACCGAACGGCTGCTGGTCCTCGACAACGCAGACACGAATGAGGCCGTCACCACCGCGCTCGAAATTGTTTCCTCCGGGGGCGGCGCCGTCACGACCGCGATCGACGCCTCGGACGCGGACATCGTCACGGCGCTCGCGATCGGCGACAACCAGATCACGGGCGGCAGCGGCGTGATTGATTTCACCAACTTTGACCTGGCTTCGACCGGTGCCGTCACGCTGACCGGCGACCTGAACCTTTCCGGCGATGCCGGCGAGGGGGTGCTTGGCGGTGGCCTCACGGATTGCGATACGGCCGGGACCAGCAAACTTCTCTGGGATGCCACCACGCACAAATTTTCCTGCGGATCCGACCAGAACTCCGGGACCGCCACCAACCTGAACGATATCGGCGACGCAACCGCAAACGGCTCGGTCGCGGTCAATCAGTTTACGCAAAGCTGGGATTGGAACACGGCTGATACGGCGGCGGCTTTCGACGGCATGACGTTCACGATCACGAATGACGCCTCGACCGATGCGAGCGCGCAGCGCGCTGTCGTGATCCAGAACAATTCCGCCACGGGCGGAACCACGGAAAATCTGCTTGTCCTCGCCAACGCCGACAACTCCGCCGTCACCACCGGGTTGCAGATCGTCGGGACATCCACCGGGGCGATAACCACGGCGATCGACGCCTCGGACGCCGAGATCGGTACGGCGCTCGCGATCGGCTCAAACGACATAACGACCGGCGCCACGACCATCTCAAGCGCCGAGCTTGATCTTCTTGACGGCCATGACGCGGCGCTGGTGGACACGAACGACGCGGTGAACACCGCGATCACCGGAACGGGCGCTCTTGACGCCGGTTCGATCACATCAAACTTCGGCTCGATCAATGTCGGCGCGGATACGATCACGACAAGCGGCACCATCGGCACGGCGGCAACAACGACCTTCACCGGCGCAGGCGCAACGTTCACCGGCAGCATCGCGGCCAACGGAGGCATCGTGGTTGGGGCGAACCAGGACATCACCTTTACCTCCGGCACCGGCTCGCTCGTCATGACCAACTCGCAGACCGTTTCGGACAGCATCGTCAACATTACCCCGGCATTCGCCAGCACCACGACGGCGCAAACGTACAACGTTTTCAACGTCGCCGCCTTTTCGCCGACCAACACGACCGGCACGGACACGGTGAACGGGTTCAAGCTCGGCAACCTGACCGATCCGGGCGCGGCGATTACCTCGAACGCGATCAACATCGGCTCGGGCTGGGACACGGCGATCAACGATAACGGCACCTTGCTTTCGTCGACCGAAATAGACCGTTTGGACGGAAAGGACGCGGCGCTCGTGGACACAAACGACGCGGTCAACACCGCGATCACGGGAACGGGCACGTTGACCTCCGGCTCCATCGCCTCCGGCTTCGGTACGATCAGCACGACCAACACGATCACGACCACCGGAACGGTCGGAACGGCCGGCACCACAACCTTTACAGGCGCGGGCGCGACCTTCACGAGCGCGGTCGCGGCAAACGGCGGGATCACCTTCGACAACTCGACCGACACGATCAGCGCCTTCACGGCCGCGGGCGACATCGACATGAACAGTTCGTTCATCGTCAAAAACATCGGCAACGCGGGAACGGATTTCGACACGTCCGGCGGCTTGACGCTGGCCGGGCTTGAAACCGCGAATGGCGGGATCACGATCGGCGCGAACCAGGATGTCACCTTCAACTCTGGCACCGGCTCGCTTGTCATGACCAATTCGGTGTCGAACGCCTCGGACAACGTGATCGATCTCGCTCCGGCGTTTGCCGGCGGCGCGACCGACGCGCTTGCGTACAACGTGATCAACATCGCCGCCTTCGCTCCGACGAACGGCGCCGGGACGGACACGGTCACGGGCGTGAAGATCGGCAACCTGACCGATCCGGGCGCCACCATTACCTCGAACGCCATCACGATCGGTTCGGGATGGGACACGGCGATCAACGACAACGGCACGGCGATCAGCTCGGCTGAACTTGATCTGCTCGACGGCCACGACGCGGCGCTGGTCGATACGAACGACGCGGTGAGCACCGCGATCACGGGCACGGGTGCGTTGAACTCCGGTTCGATCACGTCCGGATTCGGCTCGATCGACACAGGCTCGGACAGCATCGTCACGACCGGTACCATGGGTTCAGCCGGAAACACGGCGTTCACCGGATCTACACTGACGCTTTCCGGAACCGGCACATTCAACAGCGACGTCGTGATCGGGAACGCGGCGACGGACGCACTCACCGTCAATTCCGAAATTCGCAATTTTAGCGGAAACAACGCGCTTGAATTCGAAGGCGCGACGAACGACAACATCTATACGATTTTCGCGGTCACGGATCCGACGGTGAGCAGCAAGACCGTCACCTTCCAGAACGCGTCCGGAACGGTCGCCTACCTGTCGGATACGATTTCACCGAACCTGACGGACAACGTGACGGATGCCCTCGATATTCAGGAGGGAACCAACAACTACATCAACATCAACACGACGAATGCCGCTGAAAATATTTCGTTCGGCAACGCGACCACCAACCCGTCGTTCAGTTTCCTCGGCTCGGGAACGACGACGCACAGCGGAGCTCTGACCGTGAATGGGGCGACCACTCTTACCCCGGGGAGCACCAGCGACGTGGTTGTGAACGGCGATGCGGATTCGAACTTCCAGATCGCCAGCACGATCGGTTCGGACGTGAACGTGAACGTGGCGGACATTACGATCACCGCGAGCGGCACCGGCTCGACGAACACGCTGAACGGCCTTGCGATCACGAACGCGAATGCGGGCGGAACGGAAACCCCGGACTCGCTCCTGTTCCTGACATCGCTCGATACGGATGAAACGGTGACGAACGGCGCCTTTATCGAACAAAACGCGACCGGCGGAACGATGACCAACGGGATCCAGATCAAGCAGACGGCCGGGACGCTCACGAACGCGATCAACATTCAAGGGACGGTCGGCAACATGCTGAACTCGTCGAGCATTGTGATCGACGGCGCGGGCGCCATCACGGGCGCGACCGGCGTGTCGACCACGACTCTCACCGCCTCGGGCGCCATCGCGGCCAACGGCGGGTCGATTACCTCGACCTCCGCGACGCTTACGATCGACGCGGGCGGCACGGTCAAATTCAACGATGCGACAATCGACCTGACCAACCAGGCCACCTCGTTCTCGATCCTCGACAACTCGGCGACCGCGCTTGCGATCAAGGAAGGATCGAACAACTACCTGCTGGTCAACACCACGAACGGATCGGAGATCATGACGCTCGGCGCGACGGTCGCCGCTTCGGCTACCAATATCCAGTCCGGCACGGGTAACATCGATTTCCAGGTGGCTGGCACGGGCGCGACCGGGATCGTGCAGATCGGTTCGACCACGGCTTCAGGAACGCCGGATGTGCTTGTGCTCGACAATGGCAACGCGACGGCCACGACAAACGAAACATCGATGACAACAAACGGCTCCATGTACTACAACTCGAACGCCGGGAAATTCCGCTGCCGTGAGAATGGCACGTGGAAGGATTGTGATACCAACTCCGGCGGCTCGCCGCGCTTGGATCAAATTGCGGCCGCCACGACGACGGCGACGATTGCAAACGCGAACAACGCCATTGTCTGGAACTGGGGGACGCTCACGACGGAGACCGGCATGACGTTTGGCGGCGGGTCGGCGATGACGACAGGGACAATCTTCGCGCTTGGTCCTGCCACCTACACGCACACGACGGCGGAAACCGGAAGCGCGCAAACGATCACCTTGAGTGACACCTCTACAAACACGAGCGGCAACTCGATCACCAACGGACTGAGCATTGCGAGCACGATAAACACGAGTGGCGCGGGAACGAAGGCGATCAACAGCCTGAACGTGTCCGCTGCGACGCTGACCGCATGCGCGTCGGGAGCCTGTACCTGGGACGGGCTCAAAGTGAGCACGCAGGCGACCGGTGCCGCCTCAACGATCACGCAGAACGGGCTTGAGGTGAACGCAGCCGGTATTGCTGCGGGCTCGCTCAACGGTTTGAAGATCGGCAATATCACGGCGGGAGCAGGAACGGAAACGGCTCTGAACATCGGGAGCGGTTGGGATACCGACCTCAAGTTTGCTGACGCGACGCCGACGATCGAAATACCGGATCCGGCCTCGCAAAATTCGAACCAGCTTGCCATCAATGATTCCGCCGGAAACAACCTGCTCGCTTTGCGGGACATGGGCAACGGGAACAATACGTTTGGTTCTGCCGCAACCGCCGGCGCGTTCATCGACCGCAACTCTTTCTGGTCCGAGGAATACAATGCGTTCCGCGCGGGTAACTGTACGGCGGATGCGTTGCAGGCACGCGGCGATGGGAACCCGGACAATGCGTGTACCGCACAGACAGGACAGATGACGGTGGAAAACACACTCGTCGGCGCCGGAGGCAGCACGCAAGCATCCTCTCTTGCTGACACCGTGAACGGGATCGAGCAGATCCGCTCCGTTTCCGGTGCCGGGATCGGTCGCACCAGCGGCACGTTGGAGACCCTTGGGACGGCCACAGCCTTCGACAACCAGAACATCTTTCATGCCGACAACCTTCCGCTCGTGACGATGAAGGTGAAACCGGAAGCGGTCAGTACGAATGATCGTACGTTTGTCGGTCTCGGCACGCTCACCCTCGGTTCCGTTACGCCGCCGACGGACGGTTTGTACTTCTCCAACTGCACGGATACGACCTGTACCACGGTCTCGACGAACTGGCAGGCGAACATGATGTCCGGAGGAAGCATCACCAACATCGACTGCGGCGTGGCTATCGACACGTCCAATTACGCCTTCCTCCGCATCGAAGTGCGAAAGAGCGGCACCGCCGGAAACAGCGACGTACATTTCTACGTGGACGGAAACGTCTCGAACGGGATCACGGAAACGGAATGCGGAACCGGAACGACGGCCGCGACACCGACGGTCGCCATGACCGCCATGCTTGATGTGGGCGCCAACTCGCCGACGGCCGCGACCCACACCACCAACCTGGACATTGATTACATCCGCGTTTGGCAGGACGACTCGGAAACCACGAGCGCGGAAACGCCGGTCGGTTCGCTCGTCGCCGTCGAAGACGTATCCACGGAACCGGTCGTTGCCACGGATGATTCGGCCACGGCCAGTGTTGACATCAATACGTTCCAGACATTGACGATCGAGGGAGCGCTCACGGTGGGCGGAGATGTGACGATTGGCGGTTCACTTGCGGCCGGCTCCATCGTCACACAGCACCTCGAAGCGCCGGAACTCGCGACGCTCACGGATCAATTCGCGGCCATGGGCCTCTCGCTCGACGGCGTCGGATCGCAGGTCGCAACGCTCGCGAGCGCGCTCGACACGATGAACGCATCGCTGCTCGCCCTCACCTCGCGCGTGGACGCCATCGAAGCGGGAACGAACGCGACCGCGTTTGATCTCACGGCCCCGACCATTTCCGGCGGGCTGACGGTCAACGGACTCACGACGCTCGGCGGCGGCCTCCTGGTCGATTCCATCGGGTCGATTGGAGACATGCTCTCGATCCAGTCCGACGTGGCCTTCATCGGCCGCCCGTACGTGAACAGCGACACCGCCGGATTCGCCCACGTCGCGTTCGGGGACCGAAGCGTCCGCGTGGATTTCGATGATCCGTATCTCTCGACCCCGATCGTGACCGCAACGGTCAGCCAGGCACATCAGGAGGACGGCCAGCAGCAGGTCGAAGCGGAAAACTTGATCCTCTCGAACGACATCTCGTACATCGTCACGGACGTTGACGACACGGGATTCTCGATCCTCTTGAGCCGAAACGCGCCGGCGGACATGACGTTCAGCTGGATCGCGCTTGCGGTGCAGGACGCGCACACCTTTGATTCGATGCCGGCCCCGATCGTCGCGCCGGAACCGATCGTCGAAGAAGCGCCGGCCGCTCCGGTTGAGGAAACGGCACCTTCGGATACAACGGCGAGCACGGACGTGCCGACGGACAGCGTGTCGGATTCGTCGGACGTGACCGCAGATGCTTCAGACGATGACACGGCGGTCCTGTCCTCGGATACGACAGCCACAGATACGACCGCTGACTCAACGCCGACGGATGCCACGGCAGACACGACCACGGACGCTCCGGTGGTCGCCGATGCGCTACCGGAGACGACCGTCACGTCGGATCCGGTTGAAGCGAGCGCTCCAGCTCCGGACGCGTCCGCTTCTGACAGCTCATCTTTCTCTGATACCGAACCGAGCGCGTAGCCTATGACCCCACGGACCCGAGCCTTCAGCGAGGAGAAGCCGCTTTCACGACCGCCCCTTCCGCCGCTGCCTCCTCGGCCCGCCCCCGCGCTTACACCCGTGCGCGCGCATCCGCTGCCGGATCGCCGCACTGGCGTCCCGCGGCCGATTCTGCTCGCGGCGATCGCCGCGTTGGTTGCTGCCTGCGTGATTATTTTCGTGCTGTGGCGCCAGGTGCACGACCTGCAGGCGCGCCTCGGCGCCGCGCCGCCGGCGGATCAACAGGCGCAAGAAAACGCGGCCCTGGTCGCCGAAGTCGGTCGGCTCATCGAACTTCCGACCGACGAGACGCCGACCATCGCCACGGTGCAGGATCCGACCCAGCTGCAAGACCAGCCCTTCTTTGCGCACGCAAAAGCGGGGGACAAGGTGCTGCTGTACGCCAATGCGAAAAAGGCGATCCTGTACGATCCGGTTGAGCACAAAATTGTCGAAGTGGCGCCGATCGATACCACCGGAACGACCGGCACCGACGCCACCAACACCAGCCCGTAATTATGCGAAAGGCCTGGGTTCTCCTTCTCCTGATCGGTTCATTCGTGGCCGCGCCCCTGGCGCTGGCCACGGATTTTTCGAGCACGAATTTTACCGTGCGCGATCCGGTCGTGTCGGAGGGAGCCAGCCGCGAAACCTCGTCGAGCTTCAAGTTTTGGAGCAACATCGGCCAAACGGCGGAAGGGCAGAGCACGAGCGGCAGTTTCCAGAACCGGGTCGGGTTTTTGTACTTTCCGGTCGTGACTCCGTCAGTGCTCACAGCGACGGCCGGGGACGCCAAGGTCACCCTGAGCTGGACCGCATCGAGCGCGGCGCTCGGCTTCACGGTATCGGGATATCGCTATGGACAGTCGACCACCTCCGGCGGCTCCTATACCTACACGAATGTCGGCAACGTCACATCGAAAGTCGTGAGCAGCCTCACGAACGGGAATACCTACTACTTCATCATTGAAACGCTTGACGCATTTGGCAACACGATCGCCGTGTCCAACGAAGCGGCCGCAACCCCGCATGCGGCGTCCGGCGGTGGGGGCGGAGGCGGCGGTGGCGGGGGCGGAGGCGGTGGTGGCGGTGGGCCGCCGCCAGAAATGATCGAAACAATTTACGGGTTTGCCTATCCGTTCGGACAGGTCACCGTCCTGCGCGACGGGGAACTCGCCGCCGAAACGACCGCGGATGCGGATGCGAAGTTTGTCGTCACACTCAACAACCTGACTCAGGACACGACGTACGAAATTTCCGTGTATGCCGTTGATCAAGACGGCCTCCGTTCAATCCTGTACACCTTTCCGCTCACGGCCTCAAGTACGGCGCCGCCGCCGGCCGTGGTGTTGCTTCCGCCCACGATTCAGTTGGACAAGATCGAGGCGAAACAGGGCGATCCGGTGTTTGTGACCGGGACGACGGTTCCATACGCCGACGTCGAACTGCTCATGAACCCGACTTCGTTCACGGTGCATACCACCGCGGGTGCGGACGGGAGATACAGTTACGCCATCGACTCCACCGGCCTCGACATGGGGAAATATCTTGTGGAAGCGCGTTGGTCGAAGGATGGCTACCAAAGCGAATATGGCGTCGTTGTCTCGTTCACCGTCGGCACGGAAAATATTTACGTGCATCCGACCTGCGGCCGCGCGGATCTGAACTGCGACGGGCGCGTGAACCTGGTGGATTTTTCGATCGCCGCGTTCTGGTGGCATAAGACGCTCAGCGCGGATTTCGCGGTGATCGAAAAGGAGCGGCTGAACGGCGACGGAAAAATCGATCTGACGGATTTCTCGATCATGGCCTACTATTGGACCGGTTGATATGCGTCGACTCGTGGCCTTCATGGCGTTTGGACTGGTGTTCGCGGGCGCGCTGCCGGTTTCGGCCGCGCAGTTCTATTTCGGCACGACCTCCGAGCAGGTGTCGCGCGAGCAACACATCGACGTCGGCGTGTTTCTCGACACGCAGGATGAAACGATCAACGCGATTTCCGGGATCGTCCAACTCCCAACCGATCAGTACACCGTCGACGAGATTCGCGACGCGAACTCGATCGTGCCGCTCTGGATTCAGCGGCCGACCCAAGGGGGGGACACGACAACGACCGTGGCGTTCAGCGGGATCATCCCGGGCGGGTTCCGAGGGCAGGGCGAGCTGTTCTCGCTTATCATCACGGTCCACGGCGCGGCGGGAAGCGATCTGCTCGCGCCCATGGATCTTGTCGCTGAGCAGGCCCTCTTGAACGACGGACAGGGAACGCCGGCGGAAACGTCCGTGTCTCCGCTGACCCTCGTCCTCGTTTCCGCGGCCACGGCGCCCGCGGTCCCGCCGATCGTCGATACCGACCCGCCGGATCCGTTCAATCCACTCGTTTCTCGCGACCCGAATCTGTTCGGGAACGATTGGTTCGTCGCCTTCGCGGCGCAGGACAAGGGGAGTGGGATCGATCATTTCGAGGTTCGCGAACGCGCCACCGCTTCCGAAGACGCGGCCTGGACGCGCACCGAGAGCCCGTACCAGCTCAAGGATCAGTCTCGACAGAGCTTTATCGACGTCAAAGCCGTGGACCGCGCGGGCAATGAGCGGATCGAAACGGTTTCGCCGCTTTCATCCCCAGTGCCGTGGTATGAGAATAAGGCCATTTGGGGTATTATAGGAGCAATCGTCGTGTGTTACATCGTATGGAGGTTGAGGCGCAACAAACGAAAAAAGTAAGCCGTTTTGCCGCGTTTGCGTTGGCCGCTTGCTTTGCGATATCAACGATTGCGACCCTCGCGCTGCCACTTGCGGCGCAAGCGCAAACGGCCTCGCTGTATCTGGCGCCGTCGACCGGGACGTATCAGGTCGGCCAAACGTTTTCCGTCGGGATCCGCGTGTCAGCCAACCAGGCGATGAACGCCGCGTCCGGAACGCTTGGATTTCCGACCGGCCTGCTTCAGGTCACGGGCGTGTCCAAGTCCGGTTCGATCATCAACCTGTGGGTGCAGGAGCCGACCTTTTCCAACGCGACCGGAACGGTTGATTTCGAAGGGATCGTCTTCAACCCCGGGTACACCGGCACCAGCGGGACGATTTTGAACGTAACCTTCAAAGCGATTTCCGCCGGAACCGCAAAACTCTCCATCACCCAAGGGTCTGTTCTTGCCAATGATGGAAATGGCACGAATATGGCCGCCTCGCTCGGGACGGCGTCGTTCACACTCGTCGCCGCGACCGTTCCAGAAACCCCGCCGCCGACCGCTCCGCCCGAAGCGATGATCGGCGCCCCGACCATCACCTCGTCGACGCATCCGGATCAAACCAAATGGTACGCGTTGCGTCATGTCGCGCTCGCCTGGCTCGTTCCGGACACGGCGACCGGCGTCAGCGTTTCACTCGACCACGATGAGGGCGGAGACCCCGGCGACAGCTCCGACGGCCTTTTTTCCAAGAAAGAATATGACGGCGTTGCCGACGGCGTTTGGTATTTCCACGCCAAGTTGCTCAACACCCAGGGCTGGGGGCCGTTCGGCACCTATCGACTGAACATTGATGCCACGCCGCCGGATCAATTGGCGATTCACACCCTGGACGGAACGGACCGACCGGATCACCGCCCAAGCGTTTGGATCACGGTGCGCGAGGTCACCTCCGGCGTCGACTACATCGAAGTGACGCCGCAGGGAGGGCTCACGAAGAAGGTCGAACTCGCGAACATCTCCGAAGACAACCCGTTCGTGTTCGTGCCGACCGCTCCAGGCGAGCAGACCGTGCACATTAAGGTAGTGGACCTTGCTGGCAACTTTGTCGAGGGAGACGGAACGTTCACGACCGTCGGGACGATTCCGCCGCTGCTTGAACAGCCAGGCGACCTCGTAGAGGGCGATGACATTCACACCTTCGGCGAAACGTACGCGAACGCGCAGGTCAACGTGACGCTCACCGATCCGCACGGCCGCACGGAGACGCGCACCACCACAAGCAAAGAGAACGGCACCTTCGATATCCTGTGGCCGCACAGCGCGCAGGCCGGAACGTATTCGATGTTCGCGACCGTCGTAGGTCCGAACGGGGTGACGAGCGATCCGTCCGAGACGATTACCTTCGAAGTGGAACGCGGACTCGAGTACGAACTGGCGCAGCTGTCGGAAAGCTACACGGAACTGCTCCTCGGATCGTTGATCGTGTTCCTCGTGATCATGCTCGCGCTCCTGTTCATCAGTCTCCGGTTCATCGCCTTCCGCCACCGTTTGGACAACCTGCTGCATGAGGTCAAGCACGAAGTGGAACATCAATTCGGCAAATTGAAAAAAGTGAAGGGACATCTCACGAAGGATGAAGAAGAGGCGCAACACGGCATCACCCAGTCCGTTGATCATGCGATTCGCGTGGTCCACCAGGGAAAGAAGATCCATGACGACAAGAAACCTAAAAAGAAATAGCTATGCCTCACACCCAACGTCGCATGGAGGATGGCCAATCACACGAAATGGAACAGTCGGAGCCTTCGCTTGCGGAACCGAAATACTGGTCCCGGGATCAGCGCGATCTGCTCCTGTCGCATCTCGATGCCGTTGACGCGATCGATCGCGCGCACGCGGCGCTCACCAAGGCCGCGAAGGCGCTGAAGAAACTGGGCGGCCCGACCATGGCCGAGGGCGTGTCCGAAGAAACATACCGCGCCGCCGTGCGCGCGGATGATGAAGCGCACGCCGCGTATCAGGAAGCGAAGCGGGCGAGCAAGGAAACGGAGAAAGAGCTTGGCGTACTGGCCGAGGTGTTGCCGCAACTGAACGTCGCGCGCAAAGCCGGGCGCGAATCGGTTCGCCAGGAACTGTACGCGCTCGCGAAGGGCGCCATCGCCGTGGTGTAGCCGGTTGAATCGCCGAAGGAAGACGGGATTTTTGCCGAGCCGAAATCACCCGAGAGAACCGAAAAGGAAAAGCGCGAACTGGCCAAGCGCGTTGCCAAAGAGGCGAAAGAAAAGGCAGCGAAGCCCGTCGAGCGAGCGCCGGAACCGCCGCCCCTCCCGTTTCAAAACGTCCGCGAGTTCAACGCGATTTTAGCCGATATCGAACAAAAACCGTCTCGACCCCCGCGTACGGCCGAACGCGCCGAGGTCTCGGCTCCGATGTCGGAATACGAGGAGGAGGCGGAAGCATCGCCCGCGCAAAGCGGGTGGATGACGCGGTTTGCGTCGCGCGCGCGCCGCTCGCGCGTCGGCCAGGCGATGGCGGGGCTTACCGCGCTGCTTGGCATTGGCGTTGGTGTCCCGAAGGTGTCCGAGGTCGTGACGCAGCAGATGGAATATCAGGAACAGGCCGAGGCGCTCCGTGGCGAGATGCATGATCTCGCCGTGCAGCCGATGTACGAGTCCGCGTTCGAGCACGCGACGCCGGACGACGACGCGCCGCTCATGCAGGGCGAGACAAAAACATTCGGTGAAGCGCGCGCGGAGCTGAACCAAGCGTACACGGTCGCCGTGCACAACCGCGCGCCATTTTTCGAGACGTTTTCGGAGCTGTGCGCGGTTCCGGGCACGGACGGCGAAACGCTCGACGCCTGGAAGTGCCATTTGCTATACGGGGATCAGTTCAGTCTGAACGACAATCACAAGGTCAACGAACAGGCCAAAGCCGTGCTCGGCTACGTCAGCGGCATCGACGAGGGGACGACCGAGCTCGTCCGCGACGTGATCATGCACCAGTCGAGCATTGATTGGGGCGGCGGCGGATCTTCGAAAGCGGAGCCGACCACACTGCTCTCGCACGGAAGCGCGATGGGCGCCGGATCCATCGGACCGATTTTCTTTACGAGCCTCGGGCAAGTGCACCCCGCCTTCTACGGCGAGCAAACGGATTTTTTCAACGAGCGCCTCGCCGAATCGATCGACCTCGCGCTCGGCGTTGTGCAGAACGAGGATTTGGCGCACAAACCGGCGGCCGAGCAAAAAAAGGCGGTGTCCGCGATGCAAGATGCGCTCGCGGCGCAGACGGACCTCGAGTTGCAGTGGATGAACGTGGTCGGGGAAACGACGAGCGATCAGTCAGTGCTGTTCGACTCGCTCACGGTTGGATTGCCGGATGCCAGTGCGCCCGGCGGAATGTCCACCCCAGGACTCGAACGGCTCGAGCGTCGCGAAGCGCATGCGGAGGTCGCCTGGAAAAAATTGGCGGCGCTGTATCCCGACGACCAGGCGCTCCAGCAGACGGTCGACAACGTCGTCTCGAACATCGAGCACCGAGACCTGGAGTTTTATCGCATGGCCTCGGAACGCAGCGGGCTGATCGGCACTCACGCCGATTTCTGGCAAGCGGAGTACGCGGCGCGCCAGCATGCGCCCAAAGCAGTCGACGGAACGCTTGCCCAGGAATAACGGTAATAAAAAATCGCCCCGTCTGACGGGGCGATTTTTGTTCGTTAGTACGCGAGTTTGTAGGTGAGGGAGACGTGGAGCACCACCTCGTTCGTCCCCGGTTCGATGGACGGGAGCGTCCCCGATGCATCGGCGGTTTTCGCGAGGTACGGCTGCGGCGGATACGACGCGTCCGTCCATTCGGTGTACCCGACGATCGTGTCAAGCGGGATGCCGAGCGACTGGGCGAGGTCCGCGGCGTTCTGCTTGGCCTCTGCGAGCGCGGCGGCGCGCGCCTGCGCGTTCGCGGCGGACGGATTCTCGAGCGAGAAATCGGGTCCGGTGACGTTCGTGATCCCGTTTGCGCCCGCGACCGCGAGCACCTTCGCGACGTTGTCCATCTGACGCACCTTCACCGTGATCTGCTGGGACACGACCCATCCCTTCGAGTCGTACGTCTGCGTGTCCGGATTCCACACCTGATCCTCGTACACGCTGTAGTTGCTCGTCTGCACGTCCGCGTCCGTGATCCCGAGCGCTTTGACCTGATCGATCACCGCGTTCATGGTCGCCGTGTTCTTCGATTGCGCCGTCGGGACGTCGACGTCATGCGTCTCGACCGAAAGGGTGAGGGTGGCCAGATCCGGCGTCGGGTAGGCGTGGCCGACCCCTTCGACCGAGATCTGGTGCTCGGTGGGCGTCGGTTTGCCGATTTCGCTCGTTTGTTTAAGCGTGTTGTCCGCACGGACGCCGAGGTACAGCACCCCGACAACGACGAGAACAAGGAGAGCCGCTGCCATGATCGGATTCTCCTTCCACGACGGCCAGAAGTTCATAGAAGAACGAGGTATGAATAAATGCGCAGCTAGTGTACCATATTTTTTGAGGTTTGACCTGTGAATTGATCCCCATCCTATGTTGAAGATCGGCGACCGCGCACCGGATTTTTCGCTCCCGGACCAGGAAGGAAAGACGCATACCCTTGCGGCCCAAAAAGGGAAGTGGGTGCTGTTGTATTTCTACCCGAAAGACGACACCCCGGGCTGTACGAAAGAGGCGTGCGATATTCGCGATCAATTTTCGGATTTTTCGAAGCTCGACATCACCGTCTTCGGCGTGAGCACGGACTCGGTAAAGAGCCACGCCAAATTCGCCAAGAAGTACGAGATTCCGTTCCCGCTCCTCGCGGACGAAGAAAAGACGCTGGTCAATGCGTATGGCGTTTGGGGCCCGAAAAAATTCATGGGCCGCGAATTTCTCGGGACCAAGCGTTGGTCGTTCCTGATCGACCCCGAAGGAAAGATCGCAAAGGTCTACGAGGACGTAAAACCGGCAGAGCATGCGCAGCAGGTGCTCGCCGATCTCGCGCAACTCAAATAGCTATGCAGATTGTTCTTGGAAGCGAGAACAAGGCGAAGCTTCGCGCGGCGCAGATGGTGGTGGATCGGTTGTTTCCGGACGTGGTCGTTTCCGGCGTGAAGGTCCCGTCTGGGATTTCGGATCAACCGAAGTCCGACGAGGAAACGATGCAAGGCGCCATCAATCGGGCCACGGCGGCGCGCGTGGCGATCGATGCGGACTACGGGATCGGGATCGAGGGCGGGTTCCAGCACCTGTGCGGCCGCTATTTCGAATGCGGTTGGGTCGCGGTTGCGCATCGCGACGGTCGCATCGGCCTCGGCACCTCCGCCCGGTTTGAGCTTTCCAAAAAAATCATCGAACCGATTCTTGCGGGGCAGGAGCTTGCCGAGGTGATCGACGCGCTCGCCGGCGAATCGGACATCCGAAACAATCAGGGGGCCATGGGGATCGTTTCCGCCGGCCATCTCCCGCGCGATCTCGCCATGACGCACGGTCTGTTTTTCGCATTCGGTCGGTTTATTTCGGATCAAAAATTTTGGGAATAGAAAAACGACGGCGGCTCGAGCATGGTGCTCGATGCACGCCGTCGGACGTTCAGGACTCGGCCGTGGCCTCGTCCGTCCCCTCGCTGGCGACGCCGGTCTCGCCGCGCGCCTTCGAGTGGAGCTTGCCGCGACACACCTTCGCGGCGCGGTTGATCCACGACGGACGCTCCTTGAGGAGCTGCTCGCGGCTCGGCACCTCGACCCCGGCCGCGGTGTAACCCGCGATGGCCTGGATGAGGACCGTGTCCGCGGCGATGTCCGCGTCGGTCGACGGGACGAGCTCGAGGAGCTCTTCCCGCGCGTCGTTGACCTTGTCCAGGTCGGCGGTCTCGGCGGTGAGGCCGAGCGCCGCGAACACGTCGGGGAGCAGCACCTTCGGCTTCTTCGACTCGGGCGTCTCCGCCTTCGTCGCGTCGGCCTTCGGACGGCTCCGGTCGCGCGCCCGGATGGCGTCGCGGCAGCGGTTCACGGCCCGCGCGAGAATCGCGTCGCGGTCCTTCGCCGGCACGCCCGCGGCCGTCATGGTCTCGAGGACCGGGTCGGGTCCGGACGTCGGCGGGGAACGCCGCTCGTCGCGCGCGTCGCTGACCGCGTCGAAGTCGGCGGTGGCGGAGTCGAGGCCCAAGAGCGCGAACCAGTCGAGCTCGATCGCCGCGCTCTCGCGGGTGATCGTGCCGCCGAGCTGGAGCAGGTTCTGCTCGGCCTCGGCCGCCTTGGCCTCCTCGGTCGTGACGCCCTGCCAGATCACGAGGATCCGGTTCAGGCCCTCGCGTCCGCGGTGCACGGTGCACCGGAGCGACACGCCCGGGCGGATCATCTTGTGATCGTC